>CBJNAR010000019.1:0-12644 GCA_966434075.1 uncultured bacterium | reverse complement strand
GATCGGCGGGTCGGCGGCCAGGGCCCGCGCCAGGCCCACGCGCTGCTGCTGCCCGCCCGAAAGCTGGGCCGGGTAGCGGTTGCGGTATTCGGCGGGCGGTAGGCCCACCAGGGTCAGCAGTTCGTCCACGCGGGCGTTCGTGCGCGCCGGGTCCCAGCCGAGCAGGTGGGGCACGACGCCGATGTTGCGCGCCACGCGCATGTGCGGGAACAGCCCGACGCTCTGGATGACATAGCCGATGCGGCGGCGCAGGTCGGCCAGCGGGGTGGCGGCGATATCCGTGCCCTCGACCAGGATGCGCCCGGCCGTCAGCTCATAGAGGCGGTTGACGCTCTTGAGCAGGGTGGTTTTGCCGCAGCCCGACGGACCGAGCAACACGACCAGGTGGCCGTGCGGCACCTCGAAAGTGGCGTCCGCCACGGCAGGACGCGCGGCGCCTGGAAATTCCTTGCGCGCATGGTCGAAGACGATTGCCGCCGGCACGTTGCTGTTCATCAGAGCCGGGCCTTTCCACGGAGTGCCGGGGCGCCCTGGCGGCGCCCCGGCGCGAAACCATTATTTCTTGAGCAGCCCCTGGCTGGTCAGCCACTCCTTCGCCACGTCGGCGTAGTCGCGCTTCTTGCCGTCCACTTCCCAGTTGAGGGCGGAGATCATGTCGTTGGTGATCTTGGGCGACAGGCCGTTCAACACGTCGGCGATCTGCGGGTAGGCGGCCAGCACGTCGTCGCGGACCACCGGGGCGACATGGTACGGCGGCCACAGCTTCTTGTCGTCTTCGAGCACGAGCAGGTTGTCGCCGGCGATGGCGCCGTCGGTGCTGAAGGCCACGGCCACGTCGGCGTTGCCGTCCAGCAGCGCCTTGTACTTCAGGCCGATGTCGAAGATATCGACGCTCTTGAAGTCAAAGCCACCGTAGACCTTCTTCAAACCGGGCAGCCCGTCGGGCCGGTCCTGGAACTCGGGGATCGAGGCCAGGCGCAGATCCTTGGCCTTGGTCGAAAGGTCGGACAGGGTCTTCAGGCCGTACTTGTCGGCCACGGCGTGGGTCGTCGCCAGGGCCTGGGTGTCGTTCATGGGCGACTGGTCCAGCCAGGTCAACTGGAACTGGTCCTTATACATCTGCTTCACTTTGTCATAGACGGCCTGGTCGTCGTTCATCACGGGCTGCTTGAGGATGACGGTCAGGCCGGTGCCGGTGTATTCGGGATAGAGGCTGATGTCGCCCTTGAGCAGCGCCGCCTGGGCGATGTCGGATGTGCCCAGGTTCAGCTTGCGCTCCACGGGGATGCCCGCCTGCTCCAGCATGAGCGCGTACATCTCGCCGATGATCTCTTCCTCGGTGAAGTTTTTCGAGCTAACGACTAGCTTCTTGGCCGCGGCGCTGTTGCCGCTGCTGGCCGCCGTAGTCGGGGTCGCCCCGGCCATGGCGGGGGTATCCGTCGCGGCGGCGGCGGGCGCCGTGGTGTTGGTCGCGGTGGCGGCAGCGGCGGGGGTGTCGGTGGCTGCCGCGGCGGGCGCGGTTGCCGCCGTCGGCGTCGCCTCGGCGCCGCAGGCCGTGAGCAACATGCTCAAGGTTAAGAATAGAGTGGCAATTAGTGCCCAGCGCTTATGTGTCATTGGAATCTTTCCTCCTACACTCCTGGTAATAGGGTAGCGTATCTCACGCCCGCCCGGTACGGGCGCCCGGTGGCACGAGGGCGCGTTGCATCCTCCCCAGCAACGCTTCGACCATGAGAGCCAGGATCGCGATCGGAATCGCGCCCACCAGTAAAATGCCGTTGTCCGACAGGGCCAGCCCGGCCACGATGAACTGGCCCAGGCCGCCGCCGCCGATGAACGTCGCCAGGGTGGCGCTGGCGATCACTTCGACCGCCGCCGTGCGCACGCCGGCCAGGATGACCGGCAGGGCCAGCGGCAATTGCACGTCGCGCAACAGGCGCAGGGGCGTGTAGCCCAGGCCCCGCCCGGCCTCCACGATGCCGGGGTCGATCCCGCGCAGGCCCGCGTCGGTGTTGATCAGGATCGGCGGGCAGGCCAGCAAGGTCAGCGCCACCAGCGAGGGCTGGAAGCCGGTGCCCATGATCGGCAGCAACAGCATCAGCACGGCCAGGCTGGGAACGACGCGCGCCACGCCCACCGCGTTGAGCACCACGCGCCCGGTGGCACCCCACCGGCTGGTGAGGATGCCCAGCGGCACGCAGACGATCAACGCGACCAGGAGCGCCAGCCCGCTCAGGGCCAGGTGGGTGTTTACCGCCTGCCCGAAGCGGTCGCCGTTGGTGGTCAGGTAGCTCCACATGTCCTGCAACAGATTCATACCACCTCTATCCCGCCGCCAGTTCAGCACGCGGCACGTTCCACCGTGGAAGAATGTGGGCTGATGGGGGACCGGGCGCGCCAGGACCGGCGCGCCCGGTGGGTTGGGTTTAGCGTGTGGACCGCGGCGTCACCGGCACGGGATCGACGTAGATCCCCCCATCCTCGACCTTCACCGCGTATTTGCCGCTGTTGCCCATAGCCGGCAGCACCATGGCCTTGCCGGTGGTTACATCGAAGGCCGACCCGTGGAGCGGGCATTCGACGAGGTTGTCGTAAAACTCGCCTTCCGAGAGCGAGGCTTCGGCATGCGTGCAGATGTCGCCAATGGCGTACACGGTGCCGTCTAGATTGAACAGCGCGATTTCTTCTCCTGCGACTGCTACGGCCATCTTTTCTCCCGGCGGCAAGTCGGCTGCCGCCGCTACTCGGACCCATTGGGTTATCAACGATCTCCTCCTCAACGTGGTGCACGGGTGCTATACCCTATACGGCCTACCCGGACGCTCTGGTTTTACCGGATGCCGTGCAAGGGCTATGCCGTGGATCGGGGGGAAAAACAGCAGAGGCTCCCGCGCCTGGCGGGAGCCTCGTGATTGCGCGTTATTATTGGGGCGCGCGGCCCTGTGATCGCTAGGTCAGCGCCGTTCGAGCCGGGGTTGCGGTGACCGCACCGGCACGGGCACAGGGACCGGGGTGGGGCGGGGCGTCACGGCGTCGGCGAGGTCGCGGACAGCTTTGATGATTTTCTCGATGATGCCGCTTGCAAACAACGTGTGCATGACTCTAAACTCCTCGGCGCCGTGGCATATATCGTAACCGGGCACTCATTAATATAAACGCGCTCCGCCTCCGAAAGGTTTTGCGTTTTGCCCCATCCGGCGGGCCGGTTTCTGAACCCGCGGGGGGCATACGCTTATTGTAGCTAATAAGCAAGAACCGTGCAAGCCCTTGCCGCCCCCTTTGGGACTTTTAGGCCAGAGTCCCAGGACCTTCGGGCTAGTGCCCGGCGCTAGGCCAGTTCGTCCGGGTTGGCCCCGCCCTCCGGCGCCAGCATGAAGAAGGCGATCAGGCAGAGAATCAGCCCGAACGCCGCCATGGCGACGGCCACCCACAGGTCGACCTGGAGATCGAGGAGGTTGAAGATATTCAGGATGCTGAGGACCATGACCAGCAGGCCCAACAGGAAGAAGATATAGCTGAAGATTTTGCGCATTGCCCACCATCTCCTCTCGCTCGCCCCCGGCCGCCGTTCCGGGCGGGTACGTTCTACCATTATTATAGCAGAGATCAGGCCGCGATGAGCACCCGTCGCGAGGGGAAAGAAGGCGGTTTTTCGCGGGGAATCGAGCGGGGCCGTGCGTGGCGCACGGCCCCGGCTCTCAGGAAATCCGCCCGGCTTCGGCTTGGCGGGCAGCGAGGTATTGTTCGACCGTATCGAGCGGCACCTGCCAGACGTCGGATCTCTGATAAGGCCGGAAGCCGAGTTCGTAGTTGATCTGCAACATGGGCGCGTTGGAGTCGGCGTTCTCGGTGCGCACGCGCGTCACCTGCGGGCGCTCGGCGATCAGCTTTTCGATCATGGCCGCCTTGATCCAGCGGCCCAGGCCCTTGTTGCGGTATTGCGGCCACACGGCGGTCCAGCCCTGCCAGGCCAGCGTCGGCTGGTCGGGGTGCCAGTAGAGCTCGGTAAACCCGGCCAGCTTGCCGGTGGCAGTCTCGCGAGCGTAGATGCTCCAGCGCGAATAGCCCTGCTGCTCGTTGGCGTCGTCGCCTTCGCGCAGGCGTTGCGGGGTCATGATCACGTCTTCTTCGTCCAGGTCGCCGCGGGGCGCGAGGTTGGTGGAGTGGTGGAGTTCGGCGATGGCTTCGAGTTGGTCTTCGGGGTAGCGGCCGTCCCATAGGCCGATCTCGAAGCCCGCCGCGCGTTCGCGCGCCTGGGCCTGCCAGCGCGCCAGCATGGCGCGGTCCACGCCGGCCAGGCGGAGCTGGTTCTCGTGGCCTTCCTGGCCCAGCGTGGCGCCCAGGCTTGCCATGAAGCCCGCGCCTGCGGGGATGCGCTCGACGGTCCAACTGCGCAGCAGGCGGCGGCCCCGGTCGCGCACCTCCTGGGCGATGGGCGCCAGCAGGCGCCGCGCGAGGCCCCGGCGGCGGTAGGCGGGGCGCACCTCGATGTAGAAGTCGGCCAGGTGGCGGTTGTCGTCCGTATCCCAGGTCTCGACCCGCCCGGCGGCCACGATCTCGTCGCCGCTCGGCGCGGGCACCACCCAGAACTTGCGTTGCGTGGTCGGCTCCGAATGGAGGATCCAGCCCTGGGTCTGGGCCAGGGTTTGCGGCTCGTCGTCGGGGTCGGTTTCGGCCTGCAGTGTGTTGAAGAAGCGGTTCAGCGCGGCCCACTCGGCTTCGGTGGCGTTCGCGGGGTCAAACGCGCGGATGGGTAGATCACCCTCCCGGACAACCATGGCATCTTCCTCCCCCCGGACCCGGTGCGCCCGGCGTGCAGCGATGAACGTAGGCTCTTGTCCTCCCAGTCTACCCCATCGGCGCCACGGCGGGATGCACCGCGAGGCGGATCACCCCTCAATCTCCGGAAGGAGTCTCCACCTGCCTTACGAGCTTCACCGCAGAGGCGCCGAGGACGCAGAGATACGGCTATAGGCTTGTCACTCTGAGCGCAGCGAAGAGTCTCGGCGTGACCCCGAACGAGACGGAGATTCTTCGCTGCGCTCAGAATGACAGCGTGGTGGGGCGACCGAATAAACCCCAAAAATCCTCTGCGTCCTCTGCGCCTCTGCGGTGAGCATAAACACGTGCAAGGCGAGAAGCGAATTCGGTATAATGGGGGTGGGGGTATAGAACAAATGAACTGGGAAGATGTGCCCGCGCTGCTGGATCGGCTGGCGGAGGTGTGGCCGGGTTACAGCCCGCGACCGGGCCAGCGCCAGATGGCGCGCGCCGTGGCCCACGCCATGGACTCCGGGCTGAATCTGCTGGTCGAGGGCGGGACCGGCGTTGGCAAGTCGGTGGCCTACCTGCTGCCCGCGGCGCTCAGCGCGCTCGAAGACGACAAGC
Source organism: uncultured bacterium (assembly GCA_966434075.1). Taxonomy (GTDB): domain Bacteria; phylum Chloroflexota; class Chloroflexia; order QHBQ01; family JAICKM01; genus JAICKM01. The sequence goes on along the minus strand of CBJNAR010000019.1, from coordinate 7,256 downwards.
GCACCCTCATCGCCACGTCGCACAAGCACCTGCAAGACCAGTTGAGCGAGAAGGACCTGCCGCGCGTCGATGCCCTGGTGCGCGACCTGGGCTTCCCCGGCCTGGCCTGGACCACGATCAAGGGCCTGCCCAACTATGTCTGCCGGGTGGCCGCCGACAGCGAACTGGCCCTGGACGACCCGCATCCGCTGATCGACCGGGTGGCCGATTGGATGGAGACGCCCGGCCATCACGGCGAGTTCGACGAACTGCCCTTCGCCATCCCGGCGGACCTGCGCTCGCGCCTGAGCACCGAGGCCGAGGAGTGCCCGCACGAGCGCTGCCCGCGCTACCACGATTGCTTCGCCATGGCCGCGCTGCGCCGGGCCAAGGCCGCGCCCATCGTCATCACCAACCATGCGCTGCTGGGCCTGCACGTGGCGGCAGGCGGTCACCTCCTGCCGGGACCGTTCGACAACGTGGTGGTGGACGAGGCGCACGCCTTCGAGGACGCCGCCACGCGGGCCTACGGCTTCGAGTGCTCGTCGTTTGCCCTGCGCCGGCTGCTGCACAGCGACATCGTGCGCCGCACCGCCGGGCGCGCCCTCTTACGCGAGGCCGAGGCGGCGCTGGCCCGGCTCGATCGCGAAGTGGCCGCACTGCTCGGCGTGGCCGTGGCCGGGCTGCCGCTGGCGCAGGCCGCGCTCGACGACGCCGACCCGGCAGCCGGCGACTACACGGGCAGCCATGTGGACATCGAGGCCGTGCCCGGCCCCGCGCTCGACGCCGGGGGCATCAACCGCACGCTGTTGCACGCGCCGCTCGCCGCCGGGCACGCCCTGGCCGACCTGCTCGATAAGCTGGCGACCGACCTGGACCCCGACCGCCGCATCCTGGTCGATCAGTATCCCTACGACCGCTCGCCCTTCGACCTCGACCAGCCCGCGCTCGACGAACTGAGCGAGACCGAGACGGCCATGGCCCGCGCCGGCAAGCGCGCCGCCTCGCTGGCCGACCGGCTGCGTACCGTCTGCGGCGCCGAGGACCCGCTGCTGGTCTACTATGTCGAGCAGGTAGGATCGGCGGGGGCGGGGCTGCCCGCCTATAACCTGCTGGCGCTGCCGCTGGAGGTGGGGCCGTTCCTCGAAGCGTGGTGGGAAGAGCAGGCTACCATCCTGACCAGCGCCACCCTGTCCGACGGCCAGTCGTTCAGCTTCTTCAGCGACCGGCTGGGCCTGGCCCGCCCGCGCAAACTGGTGGTGCCCTCGCCCTTCGACTACCCCACGCGCACCCGCCTGGTGCTGACGCCCGTGCCCGGCCAGGACAAGGCCGGCGACGCCTACTTCGCCCGCCTGGCCGACCAGATCGCCCGCCTGATGGACGCCGCAGGCGGCAAGTGCCTGCTGCTGTTCACCAGCCACCGCGCGCTCGACGCCGTCTGGCAGCGGCTGAGCATCATGCGCATCGCCGGGTGGCGGCTCTACCGCCAGGGCGAGACCAGCCAGGCCCAGCTCCTCGCCGCTCTGCGCCAGGCCGCCCCCGACGACCGCATCGCCATGTTCGCCAGCCGCAGTTGGTGGCAGGGCGTGGACCTGCCCGGTATGCGCCTGGTGGTCATGGACAAGCTGCCCTTCCCGCAACTGGGCGACCCGCTGGTGGCCGCGCGCAGCACCCAGATCGAGGACCTGGAAGGCCAGGCCTTCCGCCGCTACATGCTGCCGCTGGCCCTGATCGCCTTCCGCCAGGGCTTTGGCCGCCTCATGCGCAGCGAACACGACTTCGGCGCCGTGGCCGTCTGCGACGCCCGCCTGGGCACGCGCCAGTACGGCGCGCGCTTCCTGGAGGCGCTGCCCGAAGGCATCCCCGTCCTGGGCAGCAGCGACGAACTGCGCGCCTGGGTGCGGGGGATGGCGGCGGAGTGAGTAATTCTACCTAACTTTCCGCACGACTCTGCTGTGCGCTCTGACGTTCACGCTCCCATTTGAAAACAGTGAGATCGTCCTTACTGCGAATTAATCTAGATGGATCTCGCATCTTGAAAAGTCGGCTCTTGATTTCAGCACCATCCTTAATGTCGGAGTCGACCGTTTCCTCCAAATCCACTAGACCAATGAATTCCCAATGAACTGTTTGTCCGTTCATATTTTGATATGAATGCTCTTCCATGTGCCCAATTTGCACAGCTTTCTCGTAAGCTAATTCAATATTAGGAGCGCGTAGTATATGGACCTGTTCATCACATGTTCGATACTGTCCGTCTATTCCTTCTATTCTACTTCCTATGATTAGCGTTACAACATACCATTTTTCTTCCATGGCAATCCCCCGAGAGTAGTTCTGCTGTTGACAACTTGCATTCGGTCTATTCCGCGTACATGTCGTGTTGCGTTAGGAGTTGCGGCAGAATACCATAATCGATGGTGATTACCACGTTAAGAATCTACTAAGCAACTCATGAACATCACACGACGGTGTTACTTGTCATACTCTCTACTATCGAGTAATTTCTTCGCTGTGCGAGCTGCTCTATCACCACGTCTGGCAGCGTCGTAAATCTCATCAGGCGTTTTATCCTTCCACTGTTCTGGGAATTCGCTATTAATCTTCCCACGCTTGTCCTTCCCTATGATTTCTCTTGCTGTCCTTCTGTCTCCAGCGTAGCGTGATTCAACTGTAGTAACGTCTTGAACCGTCTGATTAACACATATCTGATCAGTAGTATGATTACTTGTGGTCACATCAGTGATCACAAGCCATGTGATCACTGCGATACGGGCAATATCGTTCAAGACCTCTGGCGGCGGAAGCGGCACTCCTCCCACTCCTCCCCCACCTTGACCACACATTACACCATCACACAGCCGTAAGCCGCTCGGGTCCGTCGCGTTGAGCGGGCTGCCCGCAGCGTAATTATACGCCTGCTCCGTCGCGGCGACCAGGGGATCGCGGGTGAGGAACTGCTGGGTGGCGGGATCGTAGTAGCGGGCGCGCAGGTAGTACAGGCCGCTCTCGGCGTCCTGGTACTCCCCCGCGTAGCGGAAGGGGTTGGAGACAATGCACCATGCTCATGTTAGGTTGTCCAATGGAAGCAAACATATCTTCAACAAGTTCCAGAAGTCACGCTACAAATTAGGCTCCCACATAAATTGTTCCGTGTCAACTTGTTTATAGTTTCCTAAAGCTGGTAACATAATACAGCTGCTAACGCCAAGAACATCGACTGAACTACCCTCCCGAACGATGATCCAAAGTAACTCTGTTTTACGTTTTGTTCCATATGCACTTAATTCGATAACTTGACCATCTTCTCCTAAAAGATCTAAAAATTGCAAGGACGATACAACGAGTCTTTGCCGTTCATTTAATTGCTGTGTTAGATAATTACCAGTTCTTCCAGTGGCGTCAATGTCAGCTATAGCCCATGAATCTATGTTACAATGTTCCATTGCGTATTTAACTATTTGGTTAACACGTGATTCTAGTCTCTCTTGATCGTCAATCAATAAAGTGACTGCCCATGTTCTTATTGTCATGGTCTCTCTCCATAGCGATGGATCAGCAGTTAGCTAGGTGAAAATAACTGTGGCTCATGTGGGGTTAGAGGTGAAAGGCTAGGAAAGTGGGCGGGAGCACTGCGCCGACTGGTGTGAAAACCCTCTTGCTAACGGCGCGATACCGATGTAGAGGCTTCCTTCCAATACCAACCCTGGAGTGGCTTCACCTCTAACCCCACATGAGCCATAACTGTTAACGGTTATTTTCTTTGTAATCTCCCTTACCAATCATAGGGTTCGGGCGTTTTACTACGTTTATAACTACCCCCTGTAGGATTATCGAGCCATCGATGTTGATGTGGCGGTGGCAGATGTCCAGGACGAGGATTACCATTAGGAAATGTAGGACTAGTAAAATCTATATCGCGTACTGGTTTACCAGAATCATCGAACTCTCGTCCTTGATAGACTCTCTTGTTCTGATCATCCCACCTCAGTTGGCAGTGGGCTCCTTCTGCATCCTCGTCAGGTTTAGTAGAACCTAACCTTGGTGGTTGCTCATCCTCATATACGGGCGTGCCGTCCTCATAGCGCGCGTGTACTCGGCGGGCCGGTGTCGCAGGTGCTACTTGTACAAGCTCACCCTCATCCGCTGCCTCTGCCTCCTGAGCAACGGGCGACCAGCCGGAGCGCCGTCCCAAGTAGCCATTGCCACTACCCGCACCTCCGCCACCGCCGCCCAGCGAAAAGGCCATCCCAAACCCAATCATATCCGCTGGCGACAGTCCCCAACCGCCTCCACTATTGTCCTCGGTGACTAACACAAAGCCGCTGGGGTCGGTGGCATTGAGCGGGCTGCCTCCCGCGTAATTATACGCCTGCTCCGTAGCGGCAACCAGCGGGTCGCGCGTGAGGAACTGTTGCGTCGCGGGGTCGTAGTAGCGGGCGCGCAGGTAATACAGGCCGCTCTCGGCGTCCTGATACTCCCCGGCGTAGCGGAACGGGTTGGCGACGCTGCCGGTACTCGCGGTCGTGCTGCCGTAGGCGTCGTAGACGTAGGTTGCAACCACGGTGCCGGCCTGGTTGGTCAGTGCGCGGATACTGCCCAACTGGTCGGCGTGGTAGTAGTACGGCGTGCCCGTCGTGCCGCTGTCCTGGATCTGCTCCAAGACCATGCCACCGGGGCCGTAGAGGTAGCTGGTCGCGTTCTCTTGCAGCAACAGCGGCAGCCCCGCTTCCACATCCCAGGTGTCCGCGGGGCACCGCCGTTACCAGCGGCGCCGTGGCCGTCTGCGACGCCCGCCTGGGCACGCGCCAGTACGGCGCGCGCTTCCTGGAAGCCCTGCCCGAAGGCATCCCCGTCCTGGGCAGCAGCGACGAGTTGCGCGCCTGGGTGCGGGGGATGGCGGCGGGGTGAGGCAGCGGTGGAACTCGCGGTCCTGGTATTGGGCTGAGTAATAGTACCTGAATGCTAACCCGATATTGGTCTGTAGCCTATACGTTGGTGAGCAAGGTCCGCGATGTTGGCTGCGGTAAATATTGGATACAGCCCCTCGCTATCGGACCCGATCCAGCCTCCGTAGCGCTGTAAAAGTATAGCCAGGAACTCGCACAGCTTTGATAAGGAAGCCGGGCGGAACGAAACTGCGAAAACTTTGGCGTGGCCCAGCGCGGCCATCGTAGCGCGATCCGCCTCCTCAAACCCTACCATGTCGGCGCCGCCGTCATCATGTAGTTCTTGCCAGGCCCAGAAGTTATCCTCGGTGTAGAAGGTATTAAGGTACGATGGATCGTGCGTTTGCACAGCTAGCCCTGCCTGCCGCGCGACATTAGCTATATCATCTACTGATATTGGCTCTGGTGGGAAGTAGAATAAGTCTTCCATAATTGGCTCCTTGTGGCGGCGGGGCAATGCGCGTTACTTGCCCTCCAACTCCGCCAATTTCGCCTGGGCCTGCTGCCATAAATCCCGATCTTTGCTCAGTTGCAGCACCTTTTGTAGATCGGTTATCGCCAGATCCTTCGCGCCCTTGCCGGCATAGGCAACCCCCCGCCCGTAATAAGCCTTGTCGAAATTGGGGTTCAGGGTAATCGCCTGGGTATAGTCCGCTATTGCCTGATCGAACACCCCTTTGTCGGTATAGGCTTGGCCGCGATCGTAGTAGGCTACCGCCGCACGGGGATCGGATTCGATGATGTGGCTGAAATCCGCGATGGCGCGGTCATGATCTCCTTGCAAATTAAAGGTGAGTCCTCGGTCGTAATACGCCAGGGCATAGTCGGGTTTCAGCTTGATCGCCTGGGTGAAATCGGCAATTGCCTGGTCATGCTTACCTTCCCGGCCATACACAGCTCCGCGGCCCACATAGGCGGTTGCATTATCCGGCGCCAGTTTTATGGCTTGCTCGTAGTCGGCCAGGGCGCGGTCATACATTTTCATGTCTGTATAAACGCCGCCCCGCTGAATATACGCCTCGGCGTATGCGGGATTCAAGTTAATCGCACGGGTGAAGTTAGCGATTGCGCTTTTGTAGTTGCTCTCGTCATTGTATACCGCCCCCCGGTAGAAGTACGCTTCGGCGTAGTCCGGGCGCAGTTCGATGGCCTGGTCTAGCTCGGCCAGCGCCTCGGGATAGTTCGCCTGCCGGGCGTAAGCAAGCCCCTGGTCGAGATGTGCCTCCGCGCTGATCGGGGTTGCCGTGATTCGCGGCGTAGGTCCCGCTGACGGGCTGGCGGGCACCGCCGACGGAGTTGGCGTCTTCGCTACAGATGTCACCTGGGCCAATGGCGTAGGTGCCGGCGCCGGATCGCTCGGTACGAAGTCGCTACAGCCGCTAGCGCCCGATAATGCCAGGCCGGCAAGGACGATCGTTAGGCGGGTCACCCGCCCGGCAAACCTATTCCGCAGCAAAACGTATGGCCTCCTCGCGCCGGACTATTTTCTTGATAGCTAACTCCGCGGAAATCTTGACAGAGTTACCTTCATAGGTTTCAGTGGTATCGTGTTCCGCCAGCCATTGGAGTGCTGGTAGCACCTGCGAACTTCCAAGATCTCCCAGGGCATCGGCGGCTGCCGCCCGTACTTCGCTTGTGGAATCCTTCAGCAGCGCCAGCAAGGCCGGCACGGCACGCTGCTCACCTCGTTCGCGTAGTCCGTAAATGGCGTTGTAGCGAACCTCCCAGAAGGGATCTTCCAATGCTTTGAAAAGTGCGTCGATAGCCTGTGGATCTGCGAAGTTTGCCAGGTCTGCACTCACCGTTGTTCGCACCCAGTCGCTCTCGTCGTCTAACAGCGCAATAAAAGGCTCTAAGGATTGAGGTTCTGCAATGCGGCCCAGTGCTAAGGCGGCGTAGAAGCGCACGTCCTCCTCCGCACTTATCAGGGGCAGCAGCGCCGGTACCGCGGACTGGCCGATGAGCCACAAGGCCCAGGATGCTAATGAGCGCGTGCTGTTGTCCGCTTGGCGTAATACCGCGATGAGTGCGGGAACTGCGGTGTCGCCCCAAGCGCGAACCGTGGTTATGGCGGCATCCGGTGGCTGGTCTCGCAGGCTCCTGAGTGCAGCTATCAACCCCTCGACCGATGTCTCGCCTTGGCCCGATTCCGAGGCACGATCCTGGCCGGAACTCATTTGATTTTTACTCCTTACTGATGTGTTCAACTTACCCTGGCGGAAACGAACGCTCGCAAAGCTGCATGATAGAACCGAATCTTTCCTTTATCCAGATCAACTCCCATCGTTTAATGTACTTGGTTTTGTCAGCAACAAATTGATCCCATAG
>CBJNAR010000018.1:0-12860 GCA_966434075.1 uncultured bacterium | reverse complement strand
GGCGATCAACAGCACCCGCAGCACTAAAGGCGCCGTGTAGCGCCCTTGAATAACAGAGGTACGCCGTCTCGGGCTACGAGGCGGCGTACGTCGCCGTGGCCGGATCTGCCCCCGGCACAGCGCGCCCGCGACTGAATCACTCCTCCTATTTCCTCAGCCAGCATTCAGCTTGTCTTCAGCAGCAATTCAGCGAAGGGCGGTACCCTTACTCCGAAACAACCAGCTTCCTGTAAAGCTGCGAGAGGAGAGAAGCAGATGAGCACAAAAACTAAACGCCGCGGCCCGGCCTCGGCGGCGGCGCTGGTCCGACCTGCCCAGGTGCGACCGCGGCCTGTCCCGCGCCGTCAGGCGCAGCGGCGCATACCCTGGATGCCGGTCGTCATTGGCCTGGTCCTGGTTGGGGCGCTGGCGGTACTCCTGTGGGGTGCCGCGAGCATGCCCCGCGGCACGGTGGCTGCGGCGACCACGACCCACGACTTTGGGCAGGTGCCCATCAGTGGCGGCGACCTCACGACCCAGTTCCCCCTCACCGTCGATAGGGCGGCCCTCGTCACCGACATCACCAGCACCTGAATGTGCACCACCGGCCGCCTCGTGCAGGCGGACAGGGCATCCGACTGGGTCGGCATGCAACACGATGGTCCCGTGAAGACGGTGAGCTTTAAGCTGGAGCCGAATCAGCCGGCCTACTTGGAGGTAAGAATCGATCCCGCCGCTCACGGCGAAGCGGGCCTCGGCCCCATCGAACGCGGTGTGGCGATCAAGACCGCTGCCAACCAGACCTTGGAGTTTCGCCTGACCGCACAAGTCGTTAAATAGATCTGCTAGAATAGACACAGCGGATCCCGTCCGATGCCGGCGCGGCCGATTGGCCACGCCGGCTGGAAGAAGAGCAGTGTACAGCAGACAGCGATGCACCGCATCCTGCTACTCGATAAGCCTGTGCGGATCAGCATGTTGAAGCAGAAACCTACTTCTCGGGGCTTGGCCATGGGTACGCCGCGCTACAAGCCGCAAGCGCACGTCCCGGTCAAGCAACGCGGTGTTATGGCATTCCGTGTACAACGGTTATGGCGACGTGCATTCGCGGGTAGGCGCCGCCGGATCCCCTCTCGCCGGGACCACGGCTCGGTATGGTGGAAGGCGTAGCCGATGTCGCTGCGCCTGCGCCTCGGGCTGTGGTATGGCGGGCTGACCGGCCTGGTGGTGTTGCTGGTCGGCCTGTTCCTCTATGCCGCCCACACCCGCGGCCACTATGACGACCTGGATTACACGCTGCAGACGACGGCCGCGCACATGGCCCAGGAGTACGAGGCGACGGGGACCACGCCCGCGCCCGTGGCGGGAACGCCGGCCGTGATCTCGCAGAGCCTGGCGGTCCGCGTGTACGACGCCGCCGGCCAGGTGGTGGCGGCCTCGCCCGCGGCGGCCCAGGCTCCGCCCGCCGACCCCCGTTCGATCCTCCTGCAGCCGACGGGTCCGGCGTTTGACCCGGTGGCGGCCCTGGCGCCGCCCTTCACGGCTTTGGCCCCCGGCGACGGCGCCTTCGGCCTGGCGCGCGCCGGCGCCGGCGTGCGCTGGCGCGTTTACGCGCTCCCCTTTGCGGGCGGTTCGCGCTTCCTACTCGTCGCCGCGGCGCTAGAGCGGCTCGATGCCTCCATCGTGCAGTTCCGCTGGCTCACGCTCCTGCTCACGGTCGCCGGGGCTGGCCTCACCCTGCTGGCGGGCTGGCTGCTGGCGGCCCGCGCCCTCCGGCCGGTGGCGACCCTTACCGATACGGCGGGGGGCATCGCCCATTCGCGTAGTTTCCGCCGCCGGGTGCCGGTGGGCAACAGCCAGGACGAACTGGGGCGCCTGGCACGCACCTTCAACGACATGCTTGGCAGCCTGGAAGGGGCTTACCAGGCGCAACAACGCTTCGTGTCCGATGCGTCCCACGAGCTTCGCGCGCCGCTCACCGCCATCCAGGCCAATCTGGACTTGCTGGTGCACCGGCCCGAAATGGTGGCGGCCGAACGCCAGGAGGCGATCAGCGAGGCGAGTCGCGAGGCGCAGCGGCTGGCGCGGCTGGTGGCCGACCTCCTGGCGCTGGCCCGCGCCGACGCCGGCGTGACCACCCGCCACGAGCCGGTGGAACTCGACCGGGTGCTGCTGGAAGCCCTCAGCGATGCCCGCCACCTGCTGCGCGGGCAACACCTGCGCGTCGCCGATCTGGAGCCCACGATCGTCCTCGGCGACGCGGACCGGCTGAAACAGCTTCTCTTCATCCTGCTGGATAACGCCATCAAGTACACCCCGCCCACGGGCCAGATCAGCGCCGGCCTGCGTCGCGACGGACCGCAGGCGGAGATCACCATCCGGGATAGCGGCATCGGCATCCCGGCGGAAGACCTGGGCCACGTCTTCGATCGGTTCTATCGCGCCGATCCCGCGCGGTCGCGCGATCCGGGCGGCAGTGGATTAGGGCTGCCAATCGCCCACTGGATCGTCGAGCAGCACGGGGGCGAGATCCGCTTGGAGAGCCGGCCCGGCGCCGGCACCACCGCCATCGTGCGCCTACCCATCCCTTCCGCCTGACCCCGCCTGCGGAGGGTTAGCTGCATATTGCCTCCCGCCGGACCACTGTGGCCCGCGCTCCTGTGTGCGGCCCAACGGACCCTGCCCCGGCCCATCCGAGGTACTCTTCAGCAAATCCTCAGCTTTGACTCAGCTACGATTCAGCCGCTGGCGCGATACTCAAAGCGATGCGGGACGGCGCCGCCCCGAGCCAGTGGAAGATAGCGCCTCGTCGTGCCCGCCCGCCGCCGGCGCGCAGCGCCGCGCCCGGCGTAAGCACTCACAAGGAGCCATGTAATGCCCGACACTCATTCCTGCTGTGACCCCGCTGTCGACTCTCTCGCAGCTACCGCACCTCCCGCTCAGGCGGAGCCCGCTCCCCCGGCGCCGCGCCCGGCGGGATCCGGGGCCGGTTCCTATGCTATCGCCCCGCGGGTGCCCTTTGCCGCCCGGTTGGCCGCCTTCCTCACCATCGCGGTGCTGATCCTGGGGCTCGCGTTCGCGCTGGTCCGCCCCATGGATGCCGGGGCCGCGCCCGCCGACTACACCGTGCAGATGAACATGTCCGGCTTCATGCCGGGCACCCTGCGTATTCCGGCGGGCAAGCCGGTCACCGTGCGCCTGGTGAACAACGAAAGCCCGTACCACGCCAGCGATGCCCTGCACCAGTTCGCGGTCGACGCCCTGGGTATCGACGTGAAACTCGACGCCAAGCAGTCGCGCGTCATTACCCTGCAATCCGATCAGCCGGGCACCTATACCTACTATTGCGATGTGTGCTGCGGCGGCAAGAAGAGCCCCAATATGCAGGGCACCCTTACCTTCTACTAAACGGAGGCTCCTCAGCATGGAAGGCCAACCCCTTACGCTGCCGGTGGTCATGGGCGCCGGCCTGGTCGATAGTCTTAATCCCTGTGCATTCGCCTTGCTGATGGTCTTCATCGCCACGATGCTGGCGATGATCCAACGGCGGCCGGATCGCGCGGGCGAACGTGCCGCCCGCGGCTGGCTCCTCACGCACGGCGGAGTCTATGTGGTCGGGATTTTCATTACTTACCTGGCGCTCGGCCTGGGGCTGCTGAGCAGCCTGGAGGGACTGAAGCTCGTCAGCAGCACCCACTTCGCCAGCCGCCTGGCGGCCTTTTTCGCGCTGGGGCTGGGCCTGCTGGCCCTGCAAGAGGTGCTGCTGCCCGAGTGGGGCACCCGTATGACGGCGCACGTCGACCACGTGAAGCTGAAGGGGATGGTGATGAAGCTCAGCTTCCCGGCCTTGCTCCTCGCCGGGTTCCTCGTCGGGCTCTGCACCGTGCCGTGCGCCGGTTCGGTCTACCTTGGGGTCCTGGCGTTGCTCTCGACACAAGCGACATTCGCCCAGGGCCTGGCCTACTTGGTGATCTACAACCTGGTCTTTATCGCGCCGCTCGTCATCATTCTGGGGTTCTCCAGCAGTCCGCTGGTCTACCGCCGGTTGGCCCGCTGGCAGATGCACCGCCGGGCCGTGCTCAAGCTCGCCACCAGCGCGGCAGCGATCACCGTTGGCATCTTCACCCTGCTGATCGTCTGAGTACTGAGGACACCGAGGCACCGGCGCCGGACGCATGCCCGGCGGCCGGTGCCGCAGCGCCGGTGGTGTGTAAGCGGAACCTGATCGAAAGCCTACATCGGCCTGCGATGTGCTATGATGCGGTGTAGACAAGGAAAGGAGGCATGGGGCATGGCGCGGATCCTGGTGATCGACGACGACCCGGCGGTGACGAGTGTGCTCAAGCGTGGTCTCGCCTACGAAGGGTTTGGCGTCGACACCGCCGCTGCCGGCGCCGCCGGGCTGGCGCTGGCGCGGGAACGCTACCCGGATCTGGTGATTTTAGACATTATGATGCCGGGCCTCAGCGGCATGGAGGTTCTGCAACGGCTGCGCGCCGCCGACCCGCAACTTCCGATCCTGCTGTTGACCGGCAAGGACGCCCCGGCGGACCAGGTGGCCGGCTTGGCGGGGGGCGCCGACGATTATGTGGTCAAGCCCTTTACCTTCGAGGTGCTCCTGGCGCGCGTGAACGCTCTGCTGCGCCGGCGCGCCAGCGAGCGCCCGCCGGTGCTGCGCTTTGCCGATCTCAGCCTGGATACGGGCACCCGGCGGTCGCAGCGCGGGCACCGCGAGATCGATCTGACCAGCACCGAGTACGATCTGCTGGTGCAGTTCCTGGAACATCCCGCCCGCGCCCTGTCCAAAGAGTTCCTCATCGACCGGGTCTGGGGGTACGATTTCGGCGGCAACAACAATATTGTCGAGGTGTACGTCAAGCAATTGCGCCAGAAACTGGAGGCCGGGGGCGAGTCCCGCCTCATCCATACCCTGCGCGGCACCGGTTATGTGCTGCGCGAAGACTAGCCCGTCGTGATTCCCTCCGGCCACGGGCCTCCGCGCAGGCCAGGCAGGGGTGGCTGCCCATAGCTTTGCCCCCAGGTGCCCGCTCGTGTACGGAGCGGCGGGCAGGCTGGGCTACTCGCCACCTTCGGCCAGCGGGAGCGTGAACGAGAAAGTGCTGCCCTGCCCCGGCCCAGGACTCTCCGCCCAGATGCGCCCGCCCATCGCCTCGACGACCGCCTGGGCGATGGTTAAGCCGATGCCCGACCCGCCCGCGGCCCGGCTGCGCGATTTGTCCACCCGGTAGAACCGCTCAAAGAGATGCGGCAGGTGCTCGGCGGCCAGGCCGATACCGCTGTCGGCGACCTGGAAGAGGACTTCGTTGCCTGCCGGCGTCCGGCCAATCGCCAGGGTGACCTTGCCGGGCGCCGGGGTATAACGCAAGGCGTTGGCGAGCAGATTCGTGAGCGCCTGGGCCGCCCGGTCCAGATCGGCGCGGACTGCCGGCAACGGGGCAGGGATCTGGGTGACCAGCTCCAGCCCCTTGTCGGCCAGCGGCTGCCGGACGCGGGCCAGCGCGATCTCGGTGATCTGCGCCGGGTCTACGGCTTGCAGCTTGAGCGCCAGTTGCCGCGACTCAGCCCGCGAGAGATCCTGCAGATCGCTCACCAGCCGATGCAACCGCCCGGCCTCGCCATGCAGCCGGGCCCACGTCTCGGGCGACGGCTCAACCACCCCGTCGAGTAAGCCCTCCAGATAGCCTTCCAGCGTGCTGATCGGCGTGCGCAGTTCGTGGGCTACGTCGCCGAGCAACTCCACCCGCCGCCGCTCGGTGGTCTCCAGGGCCGCCGCCATCGCATTGAAGCTGCCGGCCAGTTGGCCCAGTTCATCTTCGCGGTCCAGTTTGGTCCACGGCACACGCTCGGCGTAGTGCCCGGCGGCAATGCGCCGCGTCGCGGCCACCAGCCCCTGCACCGGCCCCACGATGCGCGCGGACACGAACAGGCTGACCAGCACCGCCGCGAGTGTCGCCGCCGTGCCCGCCACCAGCACCGCCTGGGTCACCGCGGTCAGATACGCCGCGCGGAGCGCGGCATCGGCTGCCGTCCCGTTCATCATCCCGCTCGACCCCATCATCCCGGCATGGTCGATCATGCTCGCCATATGGATGTCGAAGAAAGGGGGGGCCAGCAGTTCGGTGATGAGCAGCACGGTGACCACACCCACCGCCACGACGATCAGATGGGCCGCCAGCAACTTGGCGCGTAGACTGGCGCGCGCCCAGGGGAAGTTAAACACGGCCGCCATCCTCCTGCGCCTGCCGGCGCGTCCCCAGGAAGCGATACCCGACCCCGCGCACCGTCTCGATGTACCGCGGGTGGGCGGCATCGTCGTCCAACTTCTTGCGCAGGTTGTTCACATGCACGTCCACCACGTGCTCGTCGTAGTACGCATCGCCCCAAACCTGGGTCAGGAGCTGGTCGCGGGTGAAGACCCGCCCCGGATACCCGGCCAGGGTCCACAACAGGTCGTACTCGCGCGGCGTCAACCGTATGGGCATGTCATCGCGTGATACCGCGTGCGCAGCCGGGTCGATCACCAGATCGTCGAAGATCAGGGGTGCGGGCGCCGCGGGTGGCGCGGCGCCCGCGGCCCCAGCGCGGGGCCGGCGGAGCATGGCTTTGACGCGCGCCACCAGCTCCCGCGGGCTGAAGGGCTTGGTCAGGTAATCGTCGGCGCCGACGGACAGACCGATGATCTTGTCGATCTCCTCGGCGCGTGCGGTCAGCATCAGCACATAGGCGTCCGAGAACGTGCGCAGCCGGCGGCACACTTCGATGCCGTCGAGGCCCGGCAGCAGCAGATCGAGGACGATGAGGTCGGGCCGGGCGGAGCGGACGATCTCCAGGGCGGTTAGCCCGTCGGCAGCGGTCAGGACCGCAAAGCCCTCCAACTGCAGATACTTCTGCACCAACTCCACTAGATTGGCTTCGTCGTCTACCACCAGCACCCGCGCCCTCGCCGGGTTGGCGCCGCGCACTGTCTCTTGCGATCCCATCGGCAGTTGCTCCTCTCTCGGGCTCTTACTCATTGTAAGATGGGGAGGGGCCAAACGCAAATGGAGCGATCAGGGCGGGTTTTGCGTACTTGCGGCGCACCGGTCCAGCGGTTCACATTCTCAGGCATTACTCAGCATCCGTTAACTTGGCCTCAGCCGGCAGGCGTATGCTTACGCTGAGACCGGTTTATGCCGGTTGGCTGCGACCCCCAGACAGGGCAGGTAGACAGCATGCGGCTGCCGGCTATTGTGCCCGCCCGTCGCGGCACCAGGGCACCTAATACAACCGGCGGTCCGGAAAGGAGATCGCCATGGACTGTAAATCTATCGCCCCCGCGTTGCCGGCGGCCGCGGCTGGAGCACTGGACTCGGATGAGCAGCAGGCCGTTCATCGGCACATCGTCGTATGCCCACCGTGTGCGGAGATCGTGCGCAGCTATGAAGAAACCATGACCCTGCTAGCCTATGCTGTGCCGCAGATCCGACCCGCGGCCCGCGTGCGCATCCGGATCCTTGCCCGCTGTAGCAGGCCGGCGACTCCAGGCGGGGCTGGGTAGGGTGCTGTTCGCCACCGCCGGCGCATGGCGCTACAGGCACTCTTGCCTGCCGGCGGCGACTTTCCGAATCGCCGCCGGCAGCGCTTCTACCGAGTCGTGCTTGGCTACAAACGCGGCGACGCCGGCTGCCTGGGCCCTGGCTCTGCTCGCCACGTCGTCGTAGATGGTTAGTATTACCACCCGCACCTGGGGCGCAACTTCCCGTAGTGCCTCCGCGGTGGCGATGCCATCCATGTTCGGCATCTTGAGGTCGATTAGCACAATATCCGGCTGTAGCTCCTGCGCCAGGATCAGCGCGGTGACGCCGTCCTCCGCCTGACCTATGATATCAAGGTCGGTCTCATACGCAAGCCAATCCCTTACCGCGCTCAGTACCGCGGGCTGATCATCGACGATGAGCACTGTCGTTCTCGCTACCGGCTCAGTTGCCGCTGCCATGTGAAAACCCTCCAGGCGGCACCGGACGGCGGGTATCACCCGCTAACAGACCCATATCCGGTCCTGGAGACGCCCGTTTCCCACCTCTGGCCCTGAACCCGCTTGCATGGTTGTGTTTCCTGCTCATATAATAGGCGGCACACCGCACAGCAGTGAGGTGGGTCTACCTGACCGGGGTCTCGCACACCGCGTGGTGCTTAACAGCGGGCGAGGGGACAACGTTTCTCCCGCCTTTGGTATTAGGGATCGCTACACCGATGTACGTAGCCCAGAAAGGACGGCGGCCAGTGACCATTCGTCTGGTGATTGCGGACGATCACATCGTAGTGCGCAGGGGCTTGCGTAGCTTTCTTGAAGTGATGCCCGACGTCGAGATCGTGGGCGAGGCGGCGGATGGCGAAGAAGCCGTCGTGTTGGCCCAACAACTGCGCCCGGATGTGGTGCTCATGGATCTGCTCATGCCCCGGATGGATGGCATCGCGGCCACCGCCGCGATCCGCGGACAACTAGCCGACACCGAAGTAATCGCGCTCACCAGTGTGCTGGAAGACGCGGCGGTGATTGGCGCGGTGCGGGCGGGCGCCATCGGCTACCTGCTGAAGGACGCCGACGGCGATGAGTTGTACCGCGCCATCAAGGACGCCGTCGCCGGTCAGGTGCACCTGGCCCCGCAGGCGGTCGCCCGGCTGCTGCACGAGGTCCGCTATCCGGAGAGTCCGGAGCCCCTCAGCGAGCGCGAGACCCAGGTGCTCAAACTGGTGGCGCAGGGTCACTCCAACAAAGAGGTTGCTCAGCAGTTCAGTTTGAGCGAAAAGACTATTAAGACGCATATGAGCAACATCCTGAGTAAGTTGGGCTTGTCGAGCCGCACACAGGCGGCTCTTTACGCCGTACGCATCGGTCTGGTGCCCGCCGTAGGCCAGAATCCGAAGTAGCCGGCGTCTGAAACGCGCCGGTGGGGAGTACGACCGCCCGCGCCTCGATGCGGGCGCCGTCCTGCGTGGTCGCGCGATAGCCGCGATCCTGGCGTTCGAGCAACTCGATGCCGGTTCCCGTCCGGACCGGCAGGTCGAAGTGGCGGGCATAGACGGCCAGGTAATCCGCCACCTCATCCTTGTCTGGATAGCCGTTCGGGGCGCCGGCAAGCGCCAGGCCGGGCAGGGCGCTATAGGTGCGGGGGGTAAATAGGACCAGCGAATCGTAACGCCGGCGCCAGCTATCGCCAATATGTGCATGGCGCTCCACGATCTGAAAGCACAGAGAAGTTTGTTGCAGGTGATAACCCAACGCGAGTCCTGCTTGTCCGGCGCCGATGATGAGCACATCCAGCGTGGTCGTGGTCATAGTCTTTTCTGCTCCTTGCGGCGCTTACATGATCGGCGCGCGTGTATTTCTACTCGGTGACGATATTAGGCAGGATTATCGGCCCTGTTTTCGCAAGGCGCGGCAGGCGATTGTGGGTGAGACGGGTTGATTCGCAGTGAGGTACATTCCCACCGTTTTTTCACAATCTCGACGGTAATTGTAGGACGGGATCCCGTGACCAAACATCGGGCGGAGCGGGTAACGGCGGCTGGTGCTTACGAATTGGCGTCCGGCTGGACTAAAGGCTTAGCGCCGGGTGAGCGCTTAGGTGTAGCAGAAAGGGTCATGCGTAGCGACTAAGGCCCCTGGTACCGGATGTGTACCCCAACCACCCTCTCCATTGTGGAGCGCTTCCCTGACCTTCGGTGTTGGGCGGCTTTAGTGCATGGGGTAACGGAACGCCGGTGTTGTCCCGATTGCCGGTTCCCCAGTCGCCGTGGCTCCATTGCGCCGTTGTTCTAAGGGGCGACCGAGCCCGGCGCAGCATGCTATCAGGCAACAGTTGTGTCTTGCTGATAAGATTAGCGTGGAAAAGGCTAGCACGGCCGTAGCAGGGGATGTATAATCAAAGATGGCGGCGGATGTGGGTCCACCGCGAGCAACCACCGCCAAGCAACCAGGACACCCGGCCTCCATCGGTAACCCATGATCCCCCGCGTCGCTCCCCGGCACTATCGATAAGTAGGACGGGTGTAGGACTTCTCCACTGCTTCTGCGCATGCCCAGCAGAGTACGCAGACCATGCCGGTAGCGACGTTCGATGGCCCGACCATGAGCGGGCACGGGGCCGTATCGGCTGTGGCAGCCGCTCGGCGCGGCTTCCTCGTCCGGTAGCCAATCAGACGCATAAGCTCACGTAGCGGATCGACCGATGAAGGGAGACGGCAGATGCAAGAAACGCACAACGAGAAACTGAGTGCCGGACTCCAATCGAACAGGCGCGAGGCAAGAGTCGCCGTCAGGGTACTGCTTGTCGACAACCACCCTGAAGATCTGCATTCGTTGCAGGAGAGTCTGGACAACACGCGACGAATCAGCGCCGAGCTGGCGCAGGTGCCTGGGGTTGGGGCGGCGGTACGCACCCTGGCCGGCGGCCAGTTCGACCTGGTTCTGCTGGACCTGTCGCTGCCTGACGTCCTGGACCTGGAGGCGCTACAGACGCTGGCCAGGTGCGCATCGGAAGTCGCGATCATCGGGCTCGTCGCAGCACCCGATGAGAATCAGACGGCACATGCGCTGGAAGCAGGAGCGCAGGATTGCCTGATCAAGGCGCAGGTCAGCAGCGACCTGATCGAGCGCTCGATTCTCTACGCGCTGGAATGCAAGCGCGCGGAAGCGGCGCTCGACGCGGCCGAGCGCCTGTACGACCAAAAGGAGCAGCAGTACCGGCGCATCTTCCAATCGACGGGCGACGGCCTGGTCATCAACACGATGGACGGCCGCGCGGTAGAGGTCAATCCGGCTTTCTGCGCCATGCATGGCTACGCACGCGAGGAGTTGATCGGGATAGATCTGAACGATCTGCACCCGCCCGAGAGCCATCCGGAACTCCAACGCTATATGGCGACCATAAGCGCCGGCCACATGTTCCAGACTCAGGGGTTGCACCTGCACCTGCAGAAAGATGGCACCCCCTTCTACGTGGAGGTCCGTGGGACCAGCTTCACCTATGATAATCAGCCCCATATGCTGGGGGTGGTCCGCGACGTCACCGAGCGGGTCCGGGCTTATGAGTTGCTGGAGCAGCGAGTCGAAGAGCGCACCCGAGAGCTGACGACGCTGCTCGACGTGGCGACGAACATCACCTCCACACTCGAACTACAGCCCCTGCTGAGGCGGATTCTCGATCAGCTCCGCCGGGTGGCCGACTACACCGGCGCCTCAATTTCCGCGCTCACGGCCGGCCGGTTGACGTTCCTGGAGGCGCGCGGTCCGGTGCCGGACACGCTGGGAATGGCGTGGTCCATCCCGGTCAATCGCCTGGGCGCCATCTGGGACACATTGCTGCAGGGCGCGCCGGTGATCATCGCCGATGTCCGGGCCGAGTCGCCCCTCGCGGGGGACTTCCGGCGGAGCGTGGGCGAGTATCCTGCCGCTTTCGGCTATATCCGCTCCTGGTTGGGCGTGCCCCTGGCCCTGAAGAATCAGGTCATCGGTATGCTGGCGCTCTCCTCCGACCAGCCCAACTATTATGAGATCCGCCACGCGCAACTTGCGGCCGCCATCGCCGGGCAGGCGACGGTCGCGATTGAGAACGCGCGGTTGTATGAAGAGGTTCAACGCACCTTGCGCAACACGACCGCCCTGGCCCAGACCGCCTCCCGCGTGGCTTTCGGCGGCGCCCTGCCCGCCACGTTGGAAGATGTCTGCCGGCATATCGTGACCGCGACCGGCGCGGTCGCCGCATCTGTGGTGCTGTTTGGCCCTGAAAGCCGGGAACTTGCGGAAGCGCGCCTGGCCGGCACATATGGGCTGCCGGATGCTTACGTGGCCGCGGTAAACAAACGGCTGGCGGCGGGGGCACCACTGGAATCGATGGAATCGATAGACGCGCTGCTGCGGCGTGAACTGAGTATCATGCCGCGCCTGCACCGGCGCTTCCACGACCTGGCGGAGAACGACCCTGAGTTGGAGCCGGTCCTGCGCTTCGTGCGCGCCCACCCTTTCGAGACGTCCGTGGCCGCGCCGATGGTCTACGGCAACCATCTGGTGGGCGGGCTGGTGGCTTACTATCCGCCGGGCCGCGCGATCGACGACATGCTCCTGGCCTTCCAGACCGCCATCGCCGACCAGACGGCTGTGGCCGTTGAGAATGCCCGGCTGCTCGCCGAGGTGCAGCAGAAAGCGCACCTCGAGGAGCGCCAGCACCTGGCCCGCGAGTTGCACGACTCCGTGACCCAGGAACTGTTCAGCATTGGCCTCAACGTACGCACCATCGAAGTGCTGCTCGCCCAGGAGGGCGTGCGGACGCCGCGCTTGCTGGAGAAGATGGCGGACGTACGGCGGCTGACCAAGGGCGCGCTGGCGGAAATGCGTGCCCTGATCTTCGAGCTGCGTCCGGGCGCGCTGGAGGAAGAGGGTTTAGTCGAGGCGCTGCGCAAACACGCGGCCGCCGTGCAGGGCCGCGAGAGCCTGAAAGTAGAGGTCGTGGCCGGTCCCCTGGAGGTGCCCCGGCTGCAACCCGTCGCCGAGGAAGCGCTGTACCGGATCACCCAGGAAGCGGTACACAATGTCGTCAAGCACGCCCGCGCCAGTCACGTGGAAGTCGTGATCAAGGCTGAGGATCACCAACTCGCGCTGTGCGTCACCGACGACGGGCGGGGCTTTGAGGTCACGGCTGTGCCGGCCGGGCATATGGGGCTGGGCAGCATGCGGCAACGAGTTGCCGCGTTACATGGGGAATACACTGTGGAGAGCGCTCCAGGAGCGGGTACATCGGTAACCGTACGCTTGCCGCTGGCGGATTGGCGGCTGCCCGTCGCGGCGCCTGCCGGTTGATGGGTTTGCTCCCTTGCACGAT
>CBJNAR010000017.1:0-12910 GCA_966434075.1 uncultured bacterium | reverse complement strand
CGGGCTTCAGCGTGACGTGCACCCGCACCGCGAAGCGCGTTTGTGTGCCGCTGCCGGGCCGTGCCTGTTCGGTTTGTTCCATGCTGCTCCTTTGGATTTGTGCCTGATACTGCTGCAATAGGGCAACCGATTTGCAGAGCGAACTGTGGTGCTACTGGAGCAACCAACCGGAGTTGGCGGCATCGATCCAGCGATCCAACAAGACCACGAGACTTCCCAATTGCATCAGCACCAGCATTACCGGCAAACTCCACACGAGAATTTTATTGAAAGGCTGAACGCGGGTGGTCGATTTCAATGCCAACAACAGTAATATCGCTGACCCGATGCCGACAAACAGGTAGCGGCTTTGTGGTTGGATCGCGACATTGACGTTGAAGAGGATCAGATCGATAAGGCTCACGAGCAGCACGAGTACGGATAGCCCGGCGATCCTGCGCCTCATCTGGGTCTGCTCATCTGTAGGGGTGCCGGCCCGCCAGGCGGCGATGGCCCGCGCTCCCCCGAGGACGGCGAGGCCCGCGAGCAGCAATGGTCCGGCGTACTCCCACGGAGGGAGTAGAACGATGCCCCAGCCATAGAGGGCCCAAAAGGAGAATATGCCTACGGCGATAGACTGGCCGAGCACCTTGAGGTCCGGCTGGGTTCCACCGAGACTGATGGGCGCCTCATTCCGGAAGTAGATACGATACAGCTCGAAGAGTGCTTTTGTGCCGGTTGGCTCACCGTAGACCAGCAGGTTACGCAAAACCCACCAGCCTGCCAGGAGGATAACCGCACCGCCTATGATCAGGGCACCGCCCATAAATCGCTGTAAGCGGCGCTGCATACTGCCCCCACGAGCGCCGGCGATCCACCAGAGCCAGAGCAATGTGCAGGGCAGTGTGACGATCATGGTAAGTTTCGCCAAGAGTCCGAGACCCGTCACAACACCCGCGAGCAGTATCCAGCGCCATACCGTGCCGTTGTCCTGCTCGTTAGCCGATTGCAGTCCTTTTACCCATATCCACAGCAGCAATGTGCCCAAAAAAAACACGCATGCATCGTTGGTAATTGTTGATGTGATAAAGGTGAACTGTGGGTGCAAAGTGAGTACCAGTGGGGCAATCCAACTAATTTGCGGTTGCTCCGGCCACAGAGTCCGTGCCGTGGCCCAGAGCGCCCACACTGCCCCTACGCCGCAAAGAACTGCCATCAGGCGGGCGCCATATAGGAGCGCTAGCTGGTTTTTTCCCAGCGGGGCAGTCAGCAAACTTGCTGCAATGTAAAATAACGGCGGTTGAGAAGACTCGTAAGACAAGCCTTCGAAGTTTGCAAAACCGAACCGGCGGATCATCGCCTGAGTCGCCGCGTCTTGTGGGGTAGAGGGCGGGATACTAATGCGGTCAGGCGTGGGCATCACGACCACCGGAAGTTGGCGATAGCTTTGCAATTGGGTGATATAACTGAAGTGTGAGGGTTCATCAGGGGCATCGAAGGGGAAAATCATAAGCATCCAAATTATGCCCTTGATCAACGTGCCCACTAGCAGGAACCCCAGCCAGATAGGGGCGCGCTTTGCTTCGTGCCGCATGATTCTGCCTTCGGTCATAGGGTCGCGTCGGTCAGCCGCGTATAGGCTTCCCGATAAATAGCAGCGGTCCGCGCGATCACCTCGGCGGGCAGCACGGGGGCAGGCGACTCGCGGTCCCAGCCGCTGGCCGTGAGCCAGTCGCGGACGTACTGCTTGTCGAAGCTGGGCTGCGGCCCGCCGGGTGCGTAGCGGGCGGCGTCCCAGAAGCGCGAGCTATCGGGCGTCAGGAGTTCGTCGATCAGGATCAGTTGGTCGTCCAGACGGCCAAACTCCATCTTGGTGTCGGCGATGATGATGCCGCGGGCGCGGGCATAGGCCGCGGCCTCGCGGTAGATTTGCAGGCTGGCGGCGCGCAGCGCCTCGGCCATCTCCGTGCCCACGAGCATGATCAGGCGGGCGAAGCTGATCGGCTCGTCATGGCCGGTCGCCGCCTTGGTGGTCGGGGTGAAAATCGGCTCGGGCAGTTCCTGGCTTTCGACCAACCCGGCGGGCAGCGCCACGCCCAGGGCTTCCCGTCCGCCGCTCTGCCGGTAGTCGGCCCAGGCCGAGCCGGACAGGTAGCCGCGCACCACGCACTCGATGTCGATACGGCGGGTGCGCCGGACCAGCATGCTGCGGCCCGCCAGCTTGGCCCGCTCGTCGGGCGGCCAGCCGCCGGTGTCGAAGGGGTAGGCCGCCGGGTCGGTGGTGATGAAGTGATTGGGCAGCAGATCGCGCGTGCGGTCGAACCAGAAGGCCGACAGGCGGTTCAGCACCTCGCCCCGCCCCGGAATACCGCTCGGCAGCACCACGTCGAAGGCGGAGAGGCGGTCGGTCGCCACCAGCAGCAGGCGGTTGCCCAGTTCGTAGGTGTCGCGCACCTTGCCGCGGAGAAACAGCGGTAAGGGGAAATCGGTGGTCGTCACCGCCGCGTCAGGGCCGGGTGTGTTGCTCAACAGAACTCCTCGCGCCCTTGCCGGACCGGCGGCGGCGCGTATAATAAGAGGGTGCGGTCCCGATTATTAGCGAAAGGGTACGTTGTGGCTTCTACTCCTGGCTCGCAAGAGCCGCCATCCTCGCCTCGCGAGGAGCCCCCGGCGCCCGCCGATTTGATGCAGAACGAGCGCGAGCAGTTGCGCATCTTCGGCGTGCCGGCGATTTACATCGCGCTGATCGCCTTCATCATCCTGATCGCCATCATGGCCTGGCTAGGCTGGCTCCCCACTTCCGTGCTGTAGCGATTCCGGCTCGGCGGGGGGTGCGCCCGCGTTGCCTGCGGCGCGGACGCCGTCGGCGGTGCGTAACTGGGCGGCCTCGGCGTCGAGCGCGGCTTTGCGCGCCAGGGCGCGCTGCCGGGCGCTCTTGCGGGCGCGTCCCCGCAGGCTGATCGTGTAGGCGAACAGCGGCATCAGGATCAGCCAGGCGATGATGAGCGCCGGGCGGGCGCCCGTGAAATCGGCGACAGTGCGCGCGAAGACGGCCTGGCTCAGCCCCACGCAGGCGAACACGAGGCCGATGATCCCGGCGATCAGCAAGATTTTGCGCGTGCGCACGTCAGGCACGGTCCGTGTCCTCTCCCTCGGGCGTCGGCGCCTCATTAGCGGCTGGTGCCGCTGCCTGCTCGGCCCGCGCCCGGTCGAACAACTGCTGCAGCGCCGCGTTGGGCCGCTCCAATTCGCCCTGCCAGCGCACGCGGCGCAAGCGCAGATAGATGCGGCCAAAATAGGCCAGTGCGCCCAGGCTGATCAGGGCCAGCACCAGGAAGATCGCCGCGCCCAGGGTGCTGCCGCGCAGCCCCAGGCCCAGCGAGGCCAGCGTGGCGAAGGTGCCCACGCCGATGGCGCCCTGGAAGGCGAAGCGCGCCGTGCCCTCGTCCAGGTCGCGGCCCAGCCGGCGCATCAGGGCAGCGGCTCCGCCCAGAGGGCCGTCGCGTCGAACCCGGTCAGGCGCGCGGGCGTGATCGTATTGTAGCTGACGGGCTGCCGGGTGCGCACGCGCAGATAGTTATCGGTCAGGCCGCTGCCGCCGTCGGGCCCGGCTTCTTCCCAGAGCACGGGGAACACCTGGCCCAGCATCTGGGCGGCGAAAGCGTCGTGCGCGCGACGGCCCAGCTCGGTCAGGTGATGGACGCGGGCCTGGCGCGTCTGCGGGTCGACCTGGCCGGGCATATCCAGCGCCGGGGTGCCGGGCCGGGCCGAATACGGGAAGACATGCACACCCATGAACTCCATGCGCTCCACAAACGCGCAGGTGGCGGCGAACTCGTCCTCGGTTTCGCCGGGGAAGCCGGCGATCACGTCGGTGGTGATGCCCATCTCGGGCACGGCGGCGCGCACGGCGGCGATGATGCGCGCATATTCCGCTGTATCGTAGTCGCGGCGCATGCGGGCCAGCGTGGCGTCGCAGCCGCTCTGCAAGGGGAGGTGCAGGTGGCGGGCCAGCCGCCCCGCGGCGACCGGGTCGGCGAACAGCGGCAGCATGGCCTGGGCGTCGGTCGGCTCCAGCGACGTGAGCCGCAGGCGCGGTACCTCGGTCTCGGCCAGCACGCGGGCGACCAGCGCGGGCAGGTCGGGTGCTTCGGCGGGGTCGGCGGCGGCGCGCTTGCGCTGGGCATGGTCGGTGCCGTACTTGCCCATATGCACGCCGGTCAGCACGATCTCCTGGGCGCCGCCGGCCAGCCGGGCGCGCGCGCGCTCCACCACGCGCGCCGTGGGCGTGCTGCGCGGCATGCCGCGGGTGAACGGGATGATGCAGAAGGTGCAGAAGTCGTTGCAGCCGTCTTCCACCTTGACCATGGCGCGGGTGCGCATGCCGGCGGCGGCATCGGCGGCCCACAGCGCCTGCTCGTCGTCCTCGGCCTCGGCGTCGCCGTGGGTGGTGGCCCAATCGGGCAGGGGGGTCAGGCGCTCGGCGCCGGGCGCGCTGAGCGGCGCGGGCCGGCCCGCGCGGGCACGGACCTCGGCGGGCAGTTGCTCCAGCACCAGGCGCAGCAGGTCCTCGCCCTGGCGCGGCGTGACCACCAGGCCCACCTCGGGCATCTCGGCCAGCACCGCGCCGCCGGACGAGGCGTAGCAGCCGGTGGCGACGACCAGCGCGTCGGGGTTGCCGCGGGCCATGCGCCGCAACCACTGGCGTGACTTGCGGTCGGCCACATGGGTGACGCTACATGTGTTGACCACGTACACGTCGGCGGGCGCGCCGGGCGGCACCAGTTGGAAGCCCGCGCCACGGAAGGCGCCGATGGCCTGCTGGGTATCGCTCTGGTTGACTTTGCAGCCCAGCGTGACAAAAGCGACGCGGGCCGGTTCATCCGCCGCGGGCGTGGCGGCGCGGGGCCGGAGTTGCAGGCTGGCCGGATCGATCAACATGGCCGCATTTACTCGATTCTAGCGCGCTTGCACCGTAGTAACGAAACGACGATACTATCGCTACAAACATATACGGTGTTCTCCTGATTATACCGATGGGGCGGCACAGGCGTCAAGCGCCGCCCGGCGGTAGGGGACGGGCCTAACCCCCTGGCCCCCTTCCCGGAGCGGGAAGGGGGAAACCCGACTCCCCTCCCCGCGGCGGGGAGGGGCGGGGGAGAGGTTGATCGCGCACCGGGATGCAGCGTGACACGTACACCTTGAAGGATTATAGAGCATGACAGGGAAAGCACGGGCGGCGGGGGCCGGAGACACCCTGCCCGATGTGGCATTGGTGCCGGCGAACATGCAGGCGCCGGCGGAGGAAACGCGCACCAGTCTGTACCAGGCGTTGCTGCAACTTAAACTGCCCCAGTTGCGGGCCATGGCCGCGGCGCGGCATGTCACCGGGCGGGGCAGCCAGCGCGAACCGCTCGCCGAGGCGCTGGTCGAGAACATGATGGATGCAGAGGCGCAGGCGGCGCTCATCCGCAACCTGGATCAACCGGCGCGGGCGATCCTGGCCGTGGCCTCGGTGCTTCAGCTAAACCAGGGCAACCTCGCCGCGCCCCCGCTGGGCCGGGTGCTGCGCGGGCGCCACGCCAGTTCCGGCGAGATCGAGGCGGCCCTGGCCCACCTGGGCGAGGTGGGGCTGCTGCTGCCGGTCTTTGACGGCGCGTCCCGGCACCAGGCGTATTACGGCTTCCCCGCCGCCACGGATGCCGGGCTGATCCCGCTGTTGCCCGAAATCCGCGCCTATAGCGGCGACCTGCCCGCGCCGCACGGCTACCCCGATGCCGCATTCGTGACGGCGAAGTTCGACGCGCTGCTGGACGCTCTGACCCGGCACAGCTATCGCCTGGCCGAAGCCGGGCCGCGCACCTACCGGGGCCGCACCACCTGGATGCTGGCCCGCTGGGAAGTGGTGGGCGACTTGCCCGACGCGCCGCGCGGGCGCCTGGCCGCGGACGACCGGCCCCGCGGCGTCGAGGTGGCGGCGCCGGCCCTCGAACTGCCCGAGGGCGGGCTGGCCGAGTTACGCGCCGCCGCAGGGATGAGCAGCGACGAGGAAGTGCGCTTCTTCCTGTTCGTGGCCGAGGGGCTGGATCTGCTGGGCCGCGCCGGGGCGGGGTTGGTGCCGTTTGCCGAGAAGGTAGCCACGTTCCGCGCGCAATCGCCGGAGCGCCGCTATGTGCAGATGATCGCTACGGCCTTGCAGTTGGGCGGCTGGAGCGAGTTGGGGTTGCTGCTGGCGCAGGACCCCGGCCTGGCGCTCTTCCGCAACGCCACGCTGCACTACGCCGAACCGGTGCACATGCACGCCGACGTGGGCCATATCCGGGCGGCGTTGTTCCTGATGCTGGCCTGGCTGCCGGTGGGGCCGTGGTACGACCTGTCCGCGTTCCTGACCAGCCTGCACCGGCTGTTCCCGGAGTTGCCCATCAGCTTGCAGCCGAAGACGGGCGGCTGGGAGCAACTGACCTGGTGGTTCGAGCGCTGGAACGGCGGCAATCCGCAGTACCTGGACCGGCGCAGCGCGCCCGATTGGATGCGCGGCCTGGGCCGGCTGGTGACGGCGATGCTGACCGGGCCGCTCACCTGGCTCGGCCTGGTGGAGACGACCACGCTGGACGGCAGCGCGCAGGGCAACGGTAGCGCGACGCCGCCCGCCGGCTTCCGGCTCACCGCGCTGGGCGCGTTGATCAGCGAGCGCCCCGTGCCGTTGCTCGGCGTCCAGCCGCTGCCCGCCGGGGTGGCCCCGCATCCCGCGCCCACCCTGGGCTATGCCCTGGCCCCGCCCGATATGCTCTTGACGCTCGACCCGCGCGCCACGACGCTGGACGACCGCATCACCCTGGCCGGGCTGGCCGAGCCGATCCGCGCCGACAGCGAATTGTGCATCTTCCGGCTCACGGCGGGTGCGGTGCGCCAGGGCTTTGACCGTGGCCTCGACCTGGACGGCGTATTGGCGCTGCTGCGGCGGCTGGCCGGCGACGAGTTGCCGTCCGCGCTGGTCGAGCGCTTGCGCGGGTGGTGGGCGGCCTACGGGCGGCTGCGCTTCTACACGGGGGTGACGTTGCTGAGCTTCCACGACGATTTTACCCTGGCCGAGCTCCTGGCCTCGACCGGGCTGAGCAATTACCTGCTCTACCAGTTCTCGCCGCGCCTGGTGGCCGTGGCGAATACCGAGGTGGACCGGCTGATCGGCGAACTCCAGCGCGCCGGGCACATGCCGCGCGTGATCGACGAGGCCCGCCTGGGCGGGGAGGAGGGCTGAGATGGCCGCCGTCGGCAAACGGATCAACGCCCTGCTCAACGGTTACGGCGTCCCCGCCATCCGCGAGATGGCCGCCACGCGGGGGGTGACGGTGGTGTCGGGGAGCAAGAAAGCGACCCTCGTGGCGCTGGCCGAGCATGCCGCCGACCCGGAAAGCGTGGCGCGCATGCTGGCGGGCCTGAGCGCCGAGCAGCGCGCGCTGCTCGATCTGCTGTTGCTCTATCCCGGCGAGGTGAGCACGAGCTATATCACCCCCGCCGCGACCGCGGCCCGCCTGGTGCAGCCCGACGACCCCAAGTCGCGCCAGCTTTACTATTACAGCTATGTCCACCCCCCCGTGCCCGGCAATCCGGGGGCGGCGCACAGCAAGCACCTGGCCGACCTGGTGGCCGGGCTGTCGGCGCGCGTGCTGGCGCTCGCCAGCGGCGACGGCAGCTATACGCCCGCGCTGGAGTTGGGGTTGGCCGCCCATATCGCCGTGCCCGCCGAGGTCCGGGCGACGCTGTTGGAGTTGCTGAACGAGGCGCCGCCGCAGATGGCCGCGCCCAACGGGCCGGTCGCCGGGGGCGAGCCGCGCTATGCCCACCGCGGCCTGTTCCTGCTCTGGTCGGCGGTGCGCGCCAAATCGGCGCAGTTGACGCAGATGGGGCTGGTGCGCAAGGTCGATGCCCGGCGGCTGGGTCAGGCGCTGGGCGTGGCCGAAAAGACGACCGAGTTCGACACCGAGACCGATCTGCCGTACCTCTACTTTGTGCGGGTGGCGGCCCACAATCTCCATCTGCTGATCGAGCGCGACGGGCGGCTGGAGGCCGCCGCGCGCGAGCGGCTGCGCGAGTTCCTGGCCCAGCCCTGGCCCGTGCGCACGCTGCGCATGTTGTCGGCCTGGCTCGCCACCGCCGCGCACGACCTGGCGGCCGTCACCGACACCAGCGGCGGCTGGCAGACCAACCGCTACCTGCCGCCGCCGACCACGCGCCACGGCTACGAGCGGCTGTCCCGCCTGATCGCGGCGCTGCCCGGCGAGTGGATCGCGCTGGAGGGCTTCGTGCGCTGGTTGCGCCGCTACCACTTCGGCTTCCTGGCCCTGCCCGACGACGAGCCCCTGCCCATCTACGACCTGGGCACCCAGCTTTACCGGCTGTCCTACGGCGCGCTGCCCGGCGAGGACCCGTGGGAGTCGTGCGAGGGCGACGTGGTGCGCACGGCGATCCAGGGGCCGTTGCACTGGCTGGGCCTGGTCGATCTGGTGGGCGCGGCGGGGCCGGCGCAGGCGTTTCGCCTGACGCCCGCCGGGCGCACGCTGCTGGCCGCCTTCGCCGACCCCGCGCGGGAGGCCGAGATCCTGGCCCCGCTGGTCGCCACGCCCGCGACGGGCCGGGTGGTCGTCCAGCCCAACTTCCAGATCCTCGCCATGGGCGATGTGCCCGACGAGACGCTGTTCGCTCTCAGCGAGGTGGCCGAACTGGTGCGCGCCGAGCAGGTGGTCGAGTTCAAGCTGACGCGCGGCTCGGTCTACGCCGCCCAGCAGGCGGGCTGGACGGCCTCGGCCATCCTCGACCTGTTGCGCGAGGCCAGCGGTGCGCCGCTGGCGCAGAACGTCGAGCGCAGCATCCTCGACTGGGCGGCGGCCCACGAGCGGATCGTCTTCCGCCGCAACGCCACGCTGCTGGCCGCCCGCGAACCGGCCCTGCTCGACCGCCTGGCCGCCGACCCGCAGACGGCGCCCCTGCTGGCCGAGCGCCTGCTGCCCACGCTGGCCCTGGTACGGCCCCCCGCCGGCGGCGGAGGCAGCCTGGCCGCTCTCGACCGGCGGTTGCTGGCCGCGGGCGAACTCCCGGCCACCAGCGACGTGGTCCACGACGCGCCCGTGCCGTCGTTTGCCTTCGACACCACGGGCCGCGTGACCTGGAAGGGGCCGCTGCCCGACTTGCGCGTGCTGGGCTTGCTGGCCGGGCTGACGCGCTCCGGCCCCGCCGGCAACCTGGTGCTCGACGAGAAGACCGTGCGCGCCACCGCCGCCACCCGGCGCTGGAAGCCCGCCGACGTGCCGCCCCTGCTCGAAGCCCTGGCCGCCTGGCACGAAGGTCCCCTGCCCGCCGCCGTCGAGCGCCGGATCAAGGTCTGGGCGGGCTACCAGGGCCGCGCCCAACTGCGCACGGTCACGATCCTCACCGTGGATCGGCCCGAACTGCTCGATGAGCTCCGGGCGGACCCCGAGGTGGCGCCCCTGCTGGCGCCGCTGACCGCCGACGGCACGCTGGCCCTGGTCGTGCCGCCGCCTGCGCCCCGCGCCCGAGGTCGGCGCGCCGCCACCGAGCCCGCACCGGAAGCGCCCACGCCCGCCGATACGCTTGACGCCTTGCGCCAGGCCCTGCTGGAGCGCGGATTCACGCTCGACGCCGACGAGTGACTGCTCACGTGCCTTCAAAAATTCACCGCGAAGGCGCGAAGAACGCGAAGATTCTTTGTGTTCGTTTCGTTCTTCGCGTCCTTCGTTTCTTCGCGGTGAATTTATGCGTCGGCATGCGGGGATGCTGGTTGGCGCGGACGGACGGGGGTGGTATAATGCCGGGGCGTCAAGCCACTTTTCGGCGGAGGCGGCGCCTATGCCGCCTCTTTTTGTAACCCCTGGATTGGTGATGTGGGAGGGTAGGCCGGGATGAACACCAGCCGGGTGCTGGGCGGGGCGCTGCGCTTGTTGCAGCGGCGCCGGGTGTTGGGGCTGGGCATCGTCATCGCCCTGATCGGGCTGGTTTATGCCGCGATCCTGCTCGGGCTGTCGGCCTATAACCCGAACTACTTGGCCGAACTCTCCGCCTCGATCACGCCGGAGCTCCCCTCTGCCTTGCCCCTCTGGATCGTGATCGGCGCGCTGGTGTTGCTGCTGGGCGGCCTGGTGAGCGAGGGCGGCCTGATCCTGGCCGCGGGGCGGCGGGCGGCGGCCCGGCTCAGCGGCCCCGGTGGGCAACCGGTCCGCGCGGCGTGGCGGCGGCTGCCGCACCTGGTGCTGGTGGGCCTGCTGGTGTGGTGGCCGGTGCTGCTGGGTCTGGCCCTGACCCTGGCCCCCAGCGTCTACTGGGTCACGGTGAGCCAGGACGACACCGTGGGCTGGGGGCTGACCCTGCTCGGCAGCGGCTGCTGCGCGGCACTGGTATTCGTGGCCGGGTGGCTGTTGCTCTGGCCGCAGCAGCGGCTGGCGAACTGCGCGCTGCTGCTGGCGGGCATCGCGCCACGCGCGGCGGTGCGGACAGCGCGGCGGCTGTTCTTTGGCCGCTTCGGCGCGGTGTTCGGTCTCTGGACGGCCCTGCTGCTGCTGAACGTGGTGCTGCTGGTGGTCTCCGTGCTGCTGGCGACGCTGGCCGCCGGGCTGGTCGCCGGGATCTGGTCGTTGCTGGGCGCGGCGCCGCAGAGCACGGCCTTGTGGGTGGCGGGCGCCGTGGCCGCGCTGCTGGCCGTGGGCCTGCTGGCCTGGGACGGCGCCGTCAGCGCCTTCAACCTCAACACCTGGGTGCTCACCTACCTCGATCTCCAGGCCGAAGCCGGCACGCTGGCCGGTCTCACCGCCCCCCTCGGCACCACCCAACTCCTGGGCCGCCACCGGACAGAGGAGTGCTGACGCGTGGCGGCCTTGCGCAACAGGGCGTGGGTGCACTGGTTCACGAAAGATCAATCAACACCTGCCGCAGCGCCGGACCCGGCGCCCGCTTTCACTCGCCGCGAACTGGGCTGGGCTATCCTGGGATTGGCGCTCGCGGTAACACTGTTCCTCAGTCCTGCCCTCCTCACCGGGCGCTGGCTCTCAGCCGCCGATCTCTTATTCGGCTTCTACCCCTGGCACGCGCAAGCGCCTGCCGGCTGGACCGTAGCCCAGAACGGCACACTTTCGGATACCGTCCTGGCATTTGAACCCTGGCTGACCTACGCCGCCCGCCGTCTGCACGAGGGCAGCTTGCCGCTCTGGAATCCCCAGGATATGCTGGGGGCGCCCTTCCTGGCGAACATGCAATCCGCCGTTTTCTTTCCGGCTAACTGGCCCTACTTGATCTGGCCCACCGGGGCCATGTTTGTGGTCTGTGCCTGGCTCAAGCTGTTCAGCGCCGCCATCGGCATGTACTTGTTGGCGCGTCAGGCCTTGCGGGTGGGACCAACGGGGGCGACCATCGCCGCGTTGAGCTTCGCTTTCGGCGCTTCTATGACCGTCTGGTTGCTTTATTCCCTGGCGAATGCCATGCTCCTGCTGCCCTGGCTCTGGTGGGCCACCGCCCGGTTGCTGGCCCAGCCCAGCGGTCTCCGCTTTGCGGCACTCAGCGTTATTGTGGGCCTGACTCTGTTTGCCGGCCACCCCGAGACCGCCTACCACCTCGCCCTCGTTACCGGCCTGTTCGCGCTGTTCTGTCTGTGGAACCAGGGACCGCTGCGCGCCGGAGCTTTCATGCGGGGCCTCGGCGTGTGGAGTGCCGCTTATCTGCTCGGAACTGTGTTGGCGGCGATTCAGGTGCTGCCCTTTCTCGAATACGTACAGCAAAGCGCGGCCCTGATCGGGCGGGCCAATCCGGCGTTTCAGGGCTTCTGGCTGCCGGGCAAGTATGCCTGGACCATGGTCAGCCCCGATCTGTTCGGCAACCCGGTGAGCAATACCTGGTGGGACCCGAACATGAACTATAACGAAGGGAACAATTATAACGGGGTGCTGCTGCTCCTGCTGGCCCCGCTCGCCCTGGCGGCCCAGGACAGGCACCGGCGGCGGCTTACCCTCTTCCTGATCGTTCTCCTGCTGCTTACCGCCGGGGTTGTCTATCACTGGCCCGTTGTATATCCGGCGGTTACCGCGCTGCCGCTGATGCGCTTCGGCGCCAACCAGCGGCTTGTGCTGGTCATCGGCTTTGCGCTGGGCCTGCTCGCGGCGTTGGGCGTCCAGGCGCTGGTTGAGGCCGGGGCGGGCGCGCGTCGCCGGCTAGCCGTCTCCTTGCTGATTACAACGCTTGCGCTGCCGGCACTCGGGGTGGGGGTGCCGTGGCTGTTCGCGCACACCGGCTTTCAGGTACCCTCGCACGCGCCGGCGTTGGAGATCTGGCAAACGGGGCTTATCCGCGCTGCTGCCCTGATACTCGCGGGAAGTCTGATCCTGGCCGGCGTCCTGGTGTTCCGGCGCCTGCGCCCACGACTGGCAGTCGGCATGCTGGGGCTGCTTCCCCTGCTGCTCTTCGCCGATCTCTGGCAGGCGCACAGCTCCTACAACCCCACGATCAGCCCCCCAAACTATTTCCCCGCGACCCCCCTCACCGATTTTCTCAAACAGCAGACCGGGATCTTTCGCACCATCTGTGTTGGCGGCGTCCTGCTGCCGAACACTAACCTGGCTTACCACCTGGC
Organism: uncultured bacterium; assembly: GCA_966434075.1. Classification (GTDB taxonomy): domain Bacteria; phylum Chloroflexota; class Chloroflexia; order QHBQ01; family JAICKM01; genus JAICKM01. The sequence goes on along the minus strand of CBJNAR010000017.1, from coordinate 300 downwards.
CTATGGAGTCGACGATCTTGGCGGGTACGATGCCGTCGGCCCGCAGTTATACGCCAATCTCGTCCGGCAGATTGATCCGCAAAGTAGCGGCGGGGGGCTGATTACTTTCATGACGGCGCAGTCCCCTTTGCTGAACATGCTGAACGTGCGCTATGCACTGGCGCCGCCGGGGATCGATCTCAGCACGCGCAACGTCCTCGACGCCCACCAGGAAACAATTAGCGGCCCGGTCGTGGGCAAAATCCAGGGGCGCAATCAGCCCGGCCAGACATTCGTCGCCGACCAGATCATCCTCCCGGC
>CBJNAR010000016.1:0-13394 GCA_966434075.1 uncultured bacterium | reverse complement strand
CAATGAAGAAGTAGAGCACGATCTCCCATTTCCAGTGCGGCTTCTTGATCGGCGCCACGCCGTAGTAGCTCTTGCGCGCCTCGCTGGTCGTTGTGGCGAGGGCGGGGCCGTGCCCGTTCGCGCGTCCGTCTCGTCCGAGATCGGTGACGGGCAGGGTGGTGCCCGGTCCCTGGGTGGCCGCGACCCGTTGTGTCGTCGAATCCATTCAGCACCTCTCTGTCTTAACTGACAGGTTTGTCGGGATGGCGAGCCGCGCCTGCCGGGTTGCGAACCATCCGGCAGGCGGGCCGAACTACTTTCTGCGGAAGGAGATCGCCGCGCCGATGCCGAGCACGATGGCGGTCAGGGCGGTGGCGACGTAACCGGGCACGACGTTGTTCTGCGGCAACTGCGGGCGGGCCGGCAGGTTGTAGACTTCCGGATCGTCCAGCAGCAGGAAGAAGGCGTTGAGCGGGCCGATGCCGCGCGTGGCCCCCGGATCGCCCTCGCGCGCTCCGTAGAGATAGGCTTGCGGGATGCCGCGGGCGTGCAGGTCGTCCACGCGCTTTTCGGCGCGGGCGCGTAGCTCGTCCAGATCGCCGAACTGGATCGAATCGGTCGGGCAGGCTTTGGCGCAGGCCGGCTCGATGCCGTCGATCAGCCGGTCGTAGCAGAGCGTGCATTTGTGGGCCAGCAAGCCGTCTACTTCCTGCCGCAACGCCGTCACCAGGTCGTCAACTTTGTTGGCCGGGCGGGGCGGCGCCGGGATGTTGGCAAGATCGACCACGCCGAACGGGCAGGCGGGCACGCAGTAGCCGCAGCCGTTGCAGATATCTTCCTGGATGACCACGGTGTTGAACTCGGTGCGGACGATCGCCCCGGTCGGGCAGGCTTGCAGGCACCCGGCATGCGTGCAGTGCTTGCACACGTCGGACGACATGAGCCAGTTCGACTGGGTGCCGGCGTGCCCGGCGCCGGGCCGCTCGACGAAAGCGACGTGGCGCCAGGTGCTGCCGGATAGCTCGCCGGTGTTGTCGTAGCTGAAGCCGGTGTATTCGTAGCCGTCGCTCGGCAAGCGGTTCCACTGCTTGCAGGCCACCTCGCACGCCTTGCAGCCGATACAGACCGACGTGTCGGTGAAGAAGCCTTTGTTCTGCCGGGTGCGGCTCGTGTCGCGCCTGGTGACTTCGCCGAGCGGGATGAAGGCGCTCTGGTTGGTGGGCCCGGCGCTGGCTGTCGCCCCCGCCGGGGTGGGGCCGGGGCCGCCCATCGGCACGGTGGGCGTGCTGATCGTCGGCGCCGTCTTGCGCGGCGCGCCCATGCCCGGAGGGACCGCGGGTTGACTCATGGCTGCAACCGTCCTTTCCGGATGTTACACATGAACGCCTTGCCCTCGTGGATGCTGACGTTCGGGTCGGCCACCATGGATGTCAGGTTGTTGGCGATGCCGCCGGTCGCCAGGCCCTGCCAGCCGAAGTGCCAGGGCATACCGATTTGATGCACCGTGCGGCGGCGGATCTTCATCGGCTGCATCCGGTCGGTGACCATGGCCCGCGCCTCGGCGTCGCCGCGCGGCGTGCTGACCACCACCCAGTCGCCGTTGCTGATGCCCTTTTCCTGGGCCAGCGCCGGGCTGAGCTCCACGAAGCCGTACGGCTGGAGCTCGGCCAGCCAGGGCAGCCAGCGGGTCATGCCGCCCGCCGTGTGGTGCTCGGTCAGCCGGTAGGTGGTGATAACGTAGGGATAGCGCGGGTCGCCGAAGTCGGCCAGCACGTTGTCCTTGCGCCGCCAGACCTTCGCCACCGGGTTGGTGCGTTGCTTGTAGAGGGCGTTTTCGACCGGCGCCTCTTCGGCCTCGTAGTGCGTGGGCAGCGGGCCGTCCTTCAGCCCGCTGGGCACAAACAGCCAGCCGCGCCCGTCGGCCTGGATGATGAACGGATCGGCGCCGGAGTGGGCGTCGATGCCGGTGCCGTCGGGGTTGGGCGGCGTGTCGGGCGCCTTGGTGGCCGGGAAGTCGGGCACGTCGTAGCCGGTCCATTTCTTTTGCTCGGCGTCCCACCAGACATAGCGCTTGCGCTCGGACCAGGGCCGCCCTTCGGGGTCGGCGCTGGCGCGGTTGTAGAGGATGCGGCGGTTGGCGGGCCAGGAGAAGCCCCAGCCCAGGCTGACCCAGTTATCGCCGTCCCGGTTGCGCGCCATGTTCGTGTGCTCGTCCGGGTAGATGCCGCAGTAGATCCAGCAGCCGCAGGTTGTGCTACCGTCGTCCTTCAGGTCGGTGAAGCTCTTGACCTGCTTGTGGTCTGCCACCGTCCAGCCGTTGACTTCCTTAACGATCTCGTCGATCACCGGGTCGTGGGTGGCGCCCTCGGAGCCGTAGTCCCAGGTCAGCTTGAGCAAGCCCTGGTCACGCGGGTCGGTGCTGCCCGCGTAGAGTTCGCGCAGGCGCCGGCCCAGGTGGTAGACGAACCAGGCTTCGGAGCGGCAGTCGGCGGGCGGCTCGACGGCCTTGTCGTGATACTGCACCAGGCGCATGGTGTTGGTGAACGAGCCGTTCTTTTCGGGGACCATGGCCGTGGGCATCAGGAAGATCTCGGTGCCGATGTCCTGCGGGCGCACCTGGCCGCTCTCGACTTCGGGCGAGTTGCGCCAGAAGGCGGCGCTCTCGACCTCAAAGTTGTCGCGCACCACCAGCCACTTGAGCCGGGCCAGCCCCTGGCGCACCAGCACGGCGTTTTGCGTGCCGACGGCGGGGTTCTGCCCCATGCAGAAGAGGCCCTGGATCTGGCCGTCCTTCATCGCCTGCATCATCGGCAGCAGCGAGTAGTCGGAGTCGATCTTGGGGATGTAGTCGTACATGTAGTCGTTGTCCGCCGTGGCGGCATCGCCCCACCATGACTTGAGCAGGCTGATCATGTACTTCGGGTAGTGGTGCCACCAGCCGGTGTGCGGCGTCTGCACGTCCAGGTACTCTTTCAGGCTGTAGTGCCCGGACGTGGTGGACGGCTGGGCCAGGTAGCCGGGCAGCAGGTTGTAGAGCGTGGGGATGTCGGTCGAGCCCTGGATGGTGGCGTGGCCGCGCAGGGCCAGGATGCCGCCGCCGGGCCGCCCGATGTTGCCGAGCAGCAGTTGCAGCAGCGCCGCGCAGCCGATCATCTGCACGCCCACGGTGTGCTGGGTCCAGCCCATGGCGTAGCAGAAGGCCGACGTGCGCTCGCGCCCCGAGTTCGCGGCCAGCGCCTCGGCCACGGCCAGGAAGTCCTCCGGCTTGCAGCCGCACAGGTCGGCCACCATCTCCGGCGTGTAGCGCGAGAAGTGGCGCTTGAGGATCTGGAAGACGCAGCGCGGGTCCTGCAGCGTAGGGTCCGTGGGCGCCATGCGCGGATTCTGATGGGTCTGGCTGGTGGTGTGTTTGGCGGCCTGGCCGCCGCCCTGGGCCACCTGGCCGGCGGTTTCGGGCGCGTTCTCGGGCCGTTTTTCCATCTCCATGCCCTCGTCTTCGTGCCCTTTGTACTGCCAGGTGCTGGTGTCGTACTGCCGTTTCTCCGGGTCGAAGCCCGAGAAGAGGCCGTCGAGATCTTCGGTGTCCTTGAAGTCGTCGTTGATCAGGACGGCGGCGTTGGTGTAGGCGAGTACGTACTCCTTGAAGTAGCGCTCGTTCTGGATCATGTAGTTGATCAGCCCGCCCAGGAACACGATGTCGGTGCCGGAGCGGATGCGCACATAGGTATCGGCCAGCGCCGAGGTGCGGCTGAAGCGCGGATCCACGTGGATCAGGCGCGCGCCGCGTTCGCGGGCCTTGACGGCGAAGCGGAAGGCGATCGGGTGATTTTCGGCCATGTTCGACCCCATCACCACGATGCAGTCGCTGTTCGCCAGGTCCTGCTCAAAGGTGGTCGCGCCGCCGCGACCGAGGCGGGTGCCCAGACCGGGCACAGTGGAGCTGTGTCAGATACGGGCCTGGTTCTCGATCCAGACCATGCCCAGCCCGGCAAACAGCTTCTTAATCAGGTAGTTTTCTTCGTTGTCGAGGGTCGCGCCGCCCAGGTGGGCGATAGCCCGTGTGCGGTTGATGGTATGCCCCTCGGCATCCATCGCCTCCCAGGTGGCGTCGCGCGTCTCCTTGACCAGTTGCGCGATGCGCTCCATGGCCCAGTCGAGCGGGCGGTCTTCCCAGTGGTCGCTGTGCGGCGCGCGGTACTTGACCGTGTGCAACCGGTGGGGGTTGTCCACCAACTGGTAGGTCGCCGCGCCCTTGGGGCAGAGCGTGCCCTGGTTGATCGGGCTGGCATAGTTGCCCTCGATGTTGATCACCTGGCCGTCGCGGTGGTAGATGAGTTGCGAGCAGCCGACCGCGCAGTAGGGACAGACGCTGTCGGTCACCTGCGCGCCGCTGATGCGCGGGCGCACGCGCTCGGTCCGCCGGCTGGTGGTGCGGTCAGGGACGACGCCGACATTGCGCGCGACGCGCCCCAGGAGGGAGATCGGGCTGCCGGGGCCCTGGCCGTCTCCATTGCCGTTCGTTGTCATGATCTGCAACCTTTCTCGCGCTGGGCGGGCCGTGCCGGTGCGGGCGGCCCGCCGGTCCATGGTGGAACGTGACGCTGGCCGTGCAGCCGGTCGCCTACACGCGCGACTGCCCAGGCGCGGGCGCGGTCCGCTCGCTCGTGGCCTCGGCGGGGTCACGCGGCGGGCGCGCGATGAACGGCAGCACGGCGCTGACGAGCATTACAACGGCCACGATGGTCAGGGCGGTACTGTATTTGCCCGTGTTATCCTTCACTTGCGCGATGAGGATCGGTCCCAGCACGCCCCCCGCCGACCACGCGCTCAACATGAGGCCGTAGATGCGCCCGGCGAACTTGGGGCCGAAGTAGTCGGCGGCGAAGGCGGGCATGGTGCCGAAGCCCCCGCCGTAGCACAAGGCCACGATCATGAAGAACACCGACAACAGGAAGAAGTCGGTGATGGCGGGCATGATCAGGAACAGCACGAACTGGATCAGGAACATCGTCAGGAAGACCCAGCGCCGCGTGATCAGGTCGGAGAGCCAGGCCCAGAACAGCCGCCCCGCGCCGTTGAAGATCGAGATCAGGATGACGATGCTGCTCGCCGTGGTGGCGTCCACGCCGGTGATCTCCTGCGTCATCGGCGCCGCCTGCGAGATCACCATGACCCCGGCGGTGACGTTCAGGAAGAGCATGGCCCAGAGCACGTACCACTGCCAGGTGCGCAGCGACTCCTGGAGCGTGAAGTCTTTACCCGCGCGCTGGCTGGCCTGCGTGGCGGTGGGCGTCCAGCCGGGAGGCGTGTAGCCCGCGGGCGCGACCCGGTAGAATTGCGCGGCGCCCGCGACCATAATCAGGTAGACGATGCCCAGGATAATAAACGTGGTATAGACGCCGACGCCGCTGATGAGGCCGGGGGCGATGAGGGTCGTGACCACGGCGCCACCGCCGAACCCGGCTACGGCCAACCCGGTGATCAGCCCGCGCTTGTCGGGGAACCACTTGATCAGCGTGGCGAGCGGCACGATGTAGCCGAGGCCCATGCCGATGCCGCTGAGCACCCCGTAGGTCAGCCACAGCCCCCACAGGCTCTGGATCAGCCCGGCCCCGATGAACCCGATCCCATAGAAGAGGCCGGCCACGGTGGCGACGGCCCGTGGTCCGTACTTATCCAGATAGGTACCGCCGACGATCGCGCCGACGCCCAGGCCCACCAGCGCGATGCTGAAGGTCACCGTAATATCGGTGCGGCTCCAATCCGGGTGAATCTTGCTGAGCGGAGTGACGAACAGGCTCCAGGCGTAAATGGCCCCCAACGCCAACTGCATGACCACCCCGGCAATGGCGACGGTCCAGCGGTTGACTCCGGTATCTGCCGTGGCCACGGGATTACTGGCTGCCATGACTTGATCCTCCCTATGTGCGTTGATCCACGAGCGATGTGATAACCCGGCACCATCGGCCCGGCTTGCCCGGTAGCAGGGCGGCAGATGGGGCGGCGGTAGGAAGGTCCCTATTCAGTGGGGCAGGGGGCGGCGGGCCACGAGACGAGTGCACGACGACCCCACGGGTGGCGGATCGCTCCGGCGCCCGGACGACCTGACCGTTGAGCGCGGCGGCCGGCAGGGGTAGGTGCATGGCGGTCGGTACGTCCTTTGTCTGCAAGTGCTGCGGCATGCAGGGCAGGGCCACGAAGCAAGTGGCATCCCACGGGAACCAGACCGATGATTACGGCGATTATAGCATATCGCCGCGCGAGTATGTTGCAATACTGCTTACAGTGGGGAACGAATCACGACGGGCTATAGTACGCAAATCACCCAAACCCCGCATGGCGCTACCTGGGCGCAGTAGCAGGGGTTGTTCGGGCAGTTGAGAGTCGCAATCGGAGGGGAAATATGATAGGATAGACATAATATTCCTTCCTCGCGGTTGGGATGATGATCGGATCATTGGATGATTGCATACGCTTTGGGTCTGGAGAGTTTACTCTGATAGTAATGGTTGTAAGATGACTGAGCGAGACGAAGAACTCCTGCTCGACATACTTGACGCGATTAGCACAGTACAGGCTGTGGCGAGTGGCGGCAGGACCGGCATTGAAGAGCGGGTGAACAGCTATGCCTTAATCGGCTCATTTGCGGTTATGGGAGAGGCCATCAATCGCCTGTCGCCGGAGATAAAAGCGGCCCATCCTGCAATTCCCTGGGAAGACGTTGTGCGCTTCCGTCATATCATGGTCCATCACTACATGGATATCGACCATGCGCGGGTATGGCAGATTATTCAAAACGACCTCCCCGTCTTGACAATGCAGATCACGGAGTTGCTGGATGAGCGCTCATAAGAGAGCCGGACTTGGTATAAACGAAGTGCTGGGCGATAAACGCCAGGCGGTGCTGGCCCTTACGAGCCATTATGGTATCACGAATGTGCGGGTGTTCGGCTCCGTGGCGCGGGGTGAAGCCGGCCCGGACAGCGACGTGGATTTGCTGGTTGATGCGCCGGTCAGCCTGGGACTGAAACTGATGCGCGCCGGGCGGGAGCTAGAGGCGCTGTTAGGCCGTCCGGTGGATCTGATCCCCGAAGATTCGCTGCGGGCGCGGCTCCGCCCGCGCGTGCTACGTGAAGCCGTGCCGTTATGATCGCATCTTTATAGAGGCGTGTAGCCCCTTGGAGGTGGTTCGCGGTGATCAGCGCCGCTCGCCGGACAGCGCGACATAGGTGCCCAGTCCCAGCAACATGCAGCCGGAAAACACCTGCTGGCCCCGCCGGAACCGGGGGCGAGTCCGCAACCGCTGCCCGATGGGGCCGGCCAGGGTCACGACGACGAGGTCCGCGCTGGTATTGAGCACGACCGAAATCGCGCCGAGGAGCAGGAACTGGCCGACGACCGCGCCGTGCGGGTTGATGAACTGGGGAATGAAGGCCAGGAAAAACAGCGCGGTTTTGGGATTGAGGACTTCGGTCGCGATGCCCTGGTAAAAGGCAGGGCGGCTACGCGGTACCGGCCCGGCCACCGCCACTTCCGTGGCTTCGCGCTGCAACAGCGTGCGGATGCCCAGGTAGAGCAGGTAGGCGGCGCCCGCGTATTTGACCACGCTGAACGCGAGCGCCGAGGTCGCCAGGATGGCTGAGAGGCCCAGCGCCGCCGCCACGACATGCACGAGCCCGCCAAGCGCCGTGCCGAGCGCCGAGGCCAGCCCGACCCGCCGCCCGCCTTGCAGGCTGCGCGCCAGGACGTAGAAAATGCCCGGCCCCGGCGTCAACGCCAGGATCACGGCGGCGGTCAGGAACACGGCAAAGGCAGCGGAATCGGGCATCAAGGCTTCCTCACATGAACTCAGGTTCCATTCGTCGGGCAAACCGGTTTAGTATAGCGCGGCGATTGGTCCATCGGCAAGGTCCAATCCCGCGCAAATGGGAGGTGCCATTCCACGGCCCGGCAAGTAGCCGCTTGCGTGGCGCTTGCCGGGCCGGGTTCCCTCGATCCGCTTACTTCGCGGGCAGCAGCTCGTTCGTGAACATGGCTGCGTAGTCCAGGCTGGTGACCTTCTGGTGGTTGGCGTCCTCCAGGCGGCCCGTGTCGAGCATGAACTTGGGGTAGCCGCTCCAGACCTGCAACGTCTGGTCGCCCCAGCGCGGCGCCTCGGCCTGATACTCCTTGGCGAGATACTGCGCGCTCTCATGCACCAGCGCGGCGTCGGGGAAGCTGCCGGGCGGGTTGCCCGCGATCAGCAGGTCGGCAGCCTGGTCCGGCTGCTGGATGGCGAACTCGAAGCCGCGCGCCGTGGCCGCCATGAAGCGCCGCCCCACGTCGGCCTTGTCCTTGAGGAACGCCTCGCTGGTGATGATCACCGGGCTGTAGTAGTCGGGCACGCAGAAGTCGCGTACCAGGAACTCGTTCAGATCGACCTTGTCGTGCTTGGCCTGCAACGCCTCCCAGCCCTTGTAGATCCAGACGAAATCGGCTTGCTTGGCGACGAGCGCCTGGTAGCCGCCCGTGTTCGTGGTGATGTTCTGGATCGGCGTGGCCGGGCCGCCGTCGCACTTGATCACATCGGCGATCACCGGCTCCTCGTAGGGCGTGCCGAAGCCGGCGTAGCGCTTGCCCGCCAGCTTGGCCGGGCGGTCCAGGCCCGAGCTTTTCAGCGTCGCCAGTTCGGATGTGTTGTGCTGGACGATGGCGGGGACGGATTTAACCGGCAGGCCCGTCACCCGGTCGATCACCACCTGCTCGACAAAGCTGATGGCGAAGTCGGCCTTCCCGGCAGCCACCAGGGCGTCCGGGCTGGCCGCGTCGGAGTAGGGCAGGATCTCCAGGTCGATGCCCTGCTCCTTGTACCAGCCCTTTTGTTGCGCGACATAGAATCCGGTATGGTTGGTGTTCGGCGTCCAGTCGAGCGCCAGGCTCACCTTTTGCACGGGGCCGGTATAGGTGGTGGGGGCCGCCGCTGCGTTGGTGCCTGTCGCGGGCGCCGCCTCGGTCGTCGTGGGCGCGGCAGCAGTGGCCGTGGCCGCCGCCGTGGGCATCGGCGCCGAGGTAGAGGTCGCTGCCTCGGTAGGCGCCGTGGCGGGCGCTGATGTCGAGGTGGCCGCCTCGCCTCCGCACGCGCTCAACAGCAGGGCCGCGCTCAGCACCGCGGCGGCAAGTACACGTTTGAAATACATATCCCTGTAATCTCCTTACTCAAATACCGGTCACTCTGAGCGCCGCGAAGAGTCTCGTCTCCGTTCCCAACGAGACGGAGATTCTTCGCTCCGCTCAGAATGACAGAGTGGATTGTCACTCTGAGCGGAGCGAAGAGTCTCGTCGCTGTGCCCCAACGAGACGGAGATTCTTCGCTCCGCTCAGAATGACAAACTAGTAAAAGCCTTAAACTGACCACTGACCACTGACCACTGACCACTGACCATTGACCACTGACCACCGACTACTGACCGCTGACCGCTGACGGCTGCCCCCCGATCTCCCGCTGGCGGGCCCGCGCGGCGAACTGCCAGGGCAGCGCCAGCCGCTCCACCAGCGAGACCAGCGCGAACAGCCCGATGCTCAAGACGGCGATGACCAGGATCGCCGCGAAGACGCGGTCCACCTGGAAGCGGTTCTTGGCAAGCTGGATGTAAATCCCCAGCCCCTGCGACGCGCCCACATACTCGCCCACGATGGCCCCGGTCACGCTATAGGTGATGGCGATGCGGATGCCGGAGAAGATGGCGGGCAGCGCGTTGGGGAAGCGCACCTTGGCGAAAATCTGCCGCCCGCTGGCGCCGAAGGTGCGGAACAGGCGGATCAGCTCCGAGTCGGTGGCCCGGAAGCCGTCGAGAGCCGCGACGACGATGGGGAAGAAGCAGTAGATCAGCACGACCAGCACCTTGGGCAAGATCTCGTAGCCGAACCAGATCACCAGCAGCGGCGCGTAGGCGATGCTGGGCACGGTCTGCGACGCCACCAGCAGCGGGTAGATGGCCCGGCGCAGGATCGCGCTGCGGTCGATCAGCATGGCGAAGCCCAGGCCCACGGCCATGGCCGCGGCGAAGCCCACCACCGTCTCGATCAGCGTGACCCAGGCGTTGGCGAGCAAGATCCCCGCGTCGATAATCAACACCTCGCCCACGGCGGAGGGGGCGGGCAGGATGACGCGCGGAAGGCCCGTCAGGTCGACATAACTCTCCCAGAGCAGCAGCAGCGCGGCGACGGCCACGGCGGGTGGCAGGGCATTACGCAGAAAGCGGCGGGCCGGGCTGGTCATGGCACCGGACCTTCCACTGCCGCGCCGGGCAGCCCGCCCGCGGCGCGCAAGGCCGCCAGCAGGTCACTTCGGTAGCGGTTGAACTCCGGCCCGGCCATGCTGTCGAGCGAGCGCGGGCGCGGGATCGCTATCTCGGTGGTGGCCGCGATGCGCGCCGGGCGCGGCGTCAGCACGTAGACCCGGTCCGACAGTAGCACGGCTTCGTCTACATCGTGTGTCACCAGGATGATCGTCGCGCGCAGGTGGGTCCACACGGCGAGCAGCCATTCCTGCATGGCGGTGCGGGTGAGGGCATCGAGCGCGCCGAAGGGCTCGTCCAGCAGCATGAGGCCGCGGGCGGCGAGGGCCGAGCGGGCAAACGAGACGCGCTGGCGCATCCCGCCGGAGAGGGCATGGGGATAGCTGTCCGCGAAGCCGGTCAGCCCGAACTCGGCGAAGAGGCGCAGGGCCGCCGCTTGCGCCTCGGCGGCGGGGACACCGCGCACTTCGAGGCCCGCCACCGCGTTGCCGAGCGCCGTGCGCCAGGGCAGCAGCAGGTCGCGCTGGGGCATGTAGCCCACCCGGCCCAGCCGCGGCCCCGTCACCGGCCCATCGGCGGTGTAGAGCGTGACCAACCCGGCGCTGGGAGCGTCCAGCCCGGCGATGATGCCCAGCAGGGTCGATTTGCCGGACCCCGACGGCCCCAGCACGCTGACAAAGCTGCCCGGCGCCACGTCGAGCGAAATCTCGTCCAGCACGGGCAGCGCCGTGGCGCCCTGGCCGAAGTGCTTGCTCAGGCGGTCGATGCGCACACCCAGCGGGGCATCCGCCGGCGCCGCGGCGTGCACGCCGGGATCGCCGCCCGGTTGGGGCATAAACAAATGGGCGCTGGTGTTCCCCAGCGCCCGCCGAAAGCTGTGCATCTGACTGCGTAGCTCCCTTCGCTGGCATTACCCAGATCAGGTTCAAGCGGTCGTGGCGCCTTAGCCAACCTCTCAGCCTGCTCACGCGCAGGCTCCCGCGTTATTCCCTTGCCCGGCCCAAAGCCGGTCCATTCATTACTGTATCACACCCGACCCGCCCTTGTCAAATGTGTTACAGCATGTAACGTTCCAAGCGTTTCGTGCGTAGATCAGGTGTAATGAAGGATTCCGAAGGAGACGCATACGTGATGAACCGCAATCGCCAACGGTATACCCACGCACCACGCCTCCTGCTCAGCACCGCCGCCGCGCTGCTGCTGGGGCTGGGCGTGCTGCTCGCGCCGGGGCCGGCGCAGGCTGCGTCTGCCCCTAAAGAGGCACCGAGCGCCGCCGCGCAGACGGTCTACGACTACTGGGCCGCGATCGACCGCCACGATTATTCCACGGCTTACGCGCAATTCAGCGCCGCCTACCGCCAGGATCACGGTTTCGAGCGCTTCGCGCTGACCCAGTGGAGCAGCGTGCAGAATGCCGGCAACGTCCATATCATCCACGAGGACGCCGCCTCGGGCCGCCTCGATGTGACGGCGCAGGTGGACCTCACGCCGGGGGTGATCAGCCCATACCCGGCGGGCGCCAACACCTTTGTCTATAGCCTAGTCGAGGAGAATGGCGCCTGGCGCATCGAGCACATGATCAGCAGCGTCGAGGATGTGGCGGTGGCGCCGCCGGCACCGGCGCCGACGGCGGGCGTGGAAGTATTCGTGCTGCTGGGCCTGTTCGCCGCTCTGTTCGCGGCGATGACCGCGAGCGCGCTCTTGCACTCGGATCGGGTGTGGTAAGCGGCGCGCGGGGTTCCGCGCTTCAGACGGGGGAGGCATAGCCGATATGCCTCCCCCGTTTTGTTGTCCGCAGGCAAGAATGTAAGATAGATTAAAGTTTTCTTACTTTTGAACCAAAGAAGCTCTGCCGTTGTATTATGAGAACTATCGGCTCAGTCCGCCGTAACGCAAATGGGCATCTGTAGTTGCGGTAGTAGTCTCCGTCTCTTGACGGATATTGCTATAGGACGAAGAGCGGTGGTACTTGGGCCGGATTACCCTTGCCGTCGGCTGTAGTGCTTGTTAAAATTGGTCTGCTAAGAAGAAACCCGCGTACTGAAACCACGTTCAGACGCCGTTATTCCAGGAGGAAATGTTGTGAAACTGCGCAATATAGTTCTAGGGCTGAGCTTGCTGAGCGCCGTGGCGCTGGCCGGCTGCGGAGGCACCGAAGCCACCAGTACTCCCGCGGTGTCCGCGACCGCTACCGTAGCCGAGGCCGCCACCACTCCCACCACCGCCATGGCCGCCGAGACCGCGACCACCGCCCCGGCGGCCGACACCGCCACTCCGCCCCTCGCCACCGCGACCACCGCCGCCGGCGGCGCCACCCCCGCCGCGGGCGCGACTACTCCGGCGGCCGGCGAGGGCACGCCCACCGGCGCGACCGATCCGAAAGCCGCCGTTGACGGCTTCCTCACTTCGCTGCAAACCCAGCCCGACGGCTCGGCCAGCCGGCAGTATCTGAGCAGCCTGCTGCAACTGCGCCTCGACAGCGGCAAGACGATTGCCGCCATCGTCGGCATCCAGAACATGTATCAGTCGTTCCAGACCGAGGCGCCGGTGGTGAATGACGCGGGCACGGGCGCCACCGTGCGGGCCACCCTGAACTATGCCTCCGGGCCGGAGGTGCGTATCTTCAGCCTCAACAACGATGGTGGTACCTGGGTGATCAACGTCATTACGCCCGAAACGGGCGGCGCCGCGGGCACCACCCCGGCGGCGGGCGCCACGGCCACCGCGACCCCGTAATCCGTGCGGTCAGGCCGGGCCACCGGGCTTGCGACTATGGCCGGCGTGTACTCTGTATAGAGTACACGCTTTTTTATGTCCTCGGGCCGGGCAACGCGGTCCTTATTTTCCTGCCTGCATCACTTGACAAACTCCCGCGTTGGTAGTATACTGTGAATAGTCAAGAATGACTAATCAGAAGTCTACAAACGATACGGCCTTGTTACTCGGCGCTGACCTGCCGGGGCGCCGGGCCGGTATGGCCGGGCGACATGGGGTTCTGGCCGGGTCCCCGCCCGATCAGTTGAGGTTTATATTTCGTGAGCACAATGACCATAGAAACAGCAAAAGATACATCGCTTGGCGCAGACGACAAACTCGACTTCAAGAAGATCCTGCCGATCCTGGTGGTCGTCCTGATCG
>CBJNAR010000015.1:0-13675 GCA_966434075.1 uncultured bacterium | reverse complement strand
CCGGGAAGGCGGGCGCACGGTGGGAGCCGGCGTCTGCACCAAGATTATCGAGTGACACAGCCAGGCGGCTGGACGGGCTGGGGCTACCCCTGCGGGGGTAGCGCCGCCCGCTCGCCGGTGATCGGCGAAAGGGAGAATTAGGAGCGTGGCGAAGCAAAAGATTCGCATCCGCCTGAAGGCGTACGACCATAAAATTCTGGACCAGTCCGCGCAGCAGATCGTCGAGACGGCTGAGCGGACGGGGGCTCTCGTAGCCGGCCCGGTTCCGCTGCCGACGAAGATCGAAAAGCACAGCGTGATCCGCGGCCCCTTCATCGACAAAGACTCGCAAGAGCAGTTCGAGATCCGCACTCATAAGCGGTTGATCGACGTGCTGGATCCGAACCAGAAGACGATCAGCGCGCTGATGAGGCTCAACCTGCCGGCCGGCGTCGATATCGAGATCAAGCTGTAAGGCAGCGCCGGCACCTGTGGCCGATAGCCCGGCTGTTTGCCGGGGTCTCTCGGCCCGCCAGTACACGTTCAGACTATAGCTGAACAGAGGGTTTTGAGCACCATGATTAAGGGTATTCTGGGCCGCAAAGTCGGCATGACCCAAATTTTCGAGGCCACCGGGACCGCCGCGGGCGTGACCGTGGTGCAGGCCGGCCCCTGCACCGTCACTCAGGTGAAAACACCGGAGAAAGACGGCTATCAGGCGGTGCAGATCGGCTTCGAGGAGCTGACCGGCCGCCAGGAGCGCAAGCTCACCGACCCGCAGAAGGGCCACCTGCGCAAGAACAAGCTGCCGCTGCTGCGTCACCTGCGCGAAGTCGAAGTCGGCGGCGACGATGCGGCCAGCCACAACGTGGGCGACAAGATCGATGTGACCATGTTCGCCGTGGGCGACCTGGTTGATGTCATCGGCACGTCCAAGGGCAAGGGCTTTGCCGGTGTGGTCAAGCGCCACCACTTCCGCGGTGGTCCCAAGACGCACGGCCAGTCCGACCGCCACCGGCGGCCCGGTTCCATCGGCGCGGGCACCACGCCGGGCCGGGTTTACAAGGGCATGCGCATGGCCGGGCAGATGGGGAACGAGCGCGTGACCGTGCAGAACCTGCGCGTTCTGCAGATCGACACCGAGCGCAACCTGCTGGTTCTGCGCGGCGCGGTTCCGGGGCCTGCGGGCAGCCTGATCACCGTCCGCAAGGCCATCAAGGGGACGCGGTAGACCGCCAAGCAGGTCCGCCCCTGCGAGGCCCCACGGTCCCTCAGGGTCACGGCCGGCACGTCGGAGCCTCAGGCTTGTTTGTGCCCCGGTATCCGACCGCTGCTTTATCGTAATGGAGAAAAAGAGTGCAGGCAACCATCTATAATTTACAGGGCCAGGCCCTCGACACGGTGGAGCTGAACGATGCGATCTATGGCATCGAGCCCAACATCGGTGTCGTGCACCAGGCCGTGCTGCGCCAGCAGGCCAACGCCCGGCTCGGCACGCACAACACGCTGACGCGGTCGGACGTGCGCGGCGGCGGCAAGAAGCCGTGGCGCCAGAAGGGCACCGGCCGGGCGCGCCAGGGCTCCACCCGTGCCCCCCAGTGGCGGCATGGCGGCGTCGTGTTCGGCCCCCATCCGCGCTCCTATGCCCAGGATCTGCCGCGCAAGATGCGCCGGCTGGCGATGCGCTCCGTCCTCTCGGCCAAGGCCGCGGATGGGCAGATCCTCGTGATCGACAACTTTGCCGACCTGGAGCCGCGCACCAAGGTCATGCTGAGCACCCTGGCCGCCCTTAACCTGGCCGACCGGCGCGTGCTGATTATGACGCCGGAGCGCCATGACAATCTGGAACTCGCCGCCGGCAACCTGAAGAACGTCACCACCATGCGCACGCAGTATTTGAGCCTGGTGGCGATGCTGAAGGCGGAAATCCTGGTCCTCGACCGGGCCAGCCTCACCGTCATCGAGAGCATCCTGGGCCAGACCGGCGGACGCACGTCCCGCCCGATCGCCGCCCCGGAAGGCGCGGCTCGGTCCCGCCTGACGTCGGTGCTGGACGGCGAGCCTGCGGCCCCCGCGGCGGCAGCGCCCGCGGCCGGCGGCGCGACGGTGACCTCGACCATCACGGCGGCTCCGCCCCCCGCCACGAGCCCGGTGGAATCCCCGGTGGAGACCGAGGCCGAAACCGCGGCTGCGGACACCGAAGCCCTGGAGACGCAGGGTGAGGAGGAGAACGCCTAATGGACAGCAAGCTTTACGACGTCATCCGCCGTCCGGTCATGACCGAGAAGAACAGCCTGCTCATGGAGCAGGGGAAGTACACCTTCGAGGTCTCCCGCGACGCGACCAAGGCGATGATCAAGCGTGCCGTGGAGCAGGCCTTCCCCAATGTCAAGGTGCAGGCCGTCAATATCGTCAACGTGCATGCCAAGCGCCGCAACTTCAGCCACAAGCGCAAGCGGATCTCCGATTGGGGCCCGCGCTGGAAGAAGGCGGTTGTCACGTTGAACCCCGGCCAGCATATCGAGATTTTTGAGGGAGTCTAAGCCATGGCACTGAAACGGTATAAGCCGACTTCGCCGGGCCGCCGCTTGACCACCGTGGCTACCTTCGAGGAGATCACGGCCAAGAAGCCCGAGAAGTCGCTCATCGAGATTAAGAAGAGCAACGCCGGGCGGAACAACCAGGGCCGCATCACCGTGCGCCATCGCGGCGGCGGCCACAAGCGGTTCTATCGGATCATCGATTTCAAGCGCAACAAGCTGGGCGTGCCCGGCCGCGTGGCGACCATCGAGTATGATCCCAACCGCTCGGCGCGCATCGCGCTCATCCACTATGCGGATGGCGAGAAGCGCTATATCCTGGCGCCGCTCGGCCTCAAGGTCGGCGACACCATCATGTCGGGCAGCGGCGCGGAAGTGCGCGTCGGCAACACGTTGCCGATCCACAGCATCCCGCTCGGCACCCAGATCCATAACATCGAATTGCAGGCGGGCCGCGGCGGCCAGCTCGTGCGCAGCGCGGGCGAGTCGGCCCAGTTGATGGCGCGCGACGAAACCTATGCCCAGGTGCGTATGCCGTCGGGCGAGGTGCGCCGCATCCATGTGAACTGCATGGCGACCATCGGCCAGGTGGGCAACCTCGACCACGAGAACATCCGCCTGGGCAAGGCCGGGCGCAGCCGCTGGCTGGGCTATCGGCCCACGGTGCGCGGGTCCGTGATGAACCCGCGGGACCATCCGCATGGAGGTGGCGAAGGCCGCACGCCGCGTGGCGGGCAGCCGCAGACCAAGTGGGGCAAGCCGGCCCATGGCCGCACCCGCAACAACCCGCGGACCGATAACATGATCGTGCGCAAGCGTTACGCGAAATAGGCTGACCCGGAGGAACCATGAGTCGCTCTACGAAAAAGGGGCCGTTTGTCGAAGAACGGCTGCTGAACCGCATCAAGCAAATGAACAGCACGGGCGCCAAGCGCGTGATCAAGACCTGGTCGCGGGACTCCACCGTCTTCCCGGAGATGGTGGGGCACACCATTGGTGTCCACGACGGCCGTCGCCATGTGCCGATTTATATCACCGAGAACATGGTGGGCCACAAGCTTGGCGAATTCGCTCTTACGCGCTTCTTCAAGGGCCACATCAAGGGCGCCGAGCGCATGCATCGCGCCAAGTAAGAGGAGAGGGTTACACCAATGGAAGTACGCGCTACCGCGAAGTTTATACGCAGTTCGCCGCGCAAAGTCCGCCTGGTGCTCGACGTGGTCCGCGGCAAGCCGGTGAAGGAAGCGCTGGCGATCCTGCGCTTCATGCCGCAGCACGCCGCCCGCGAGGTGATGAGCGTGGTGGCTTCGGCCGCCGCCAACGCGGAGAACAATTTCCAGATGGCTCCGGATGACCTGGTCATCACCAGCATCTACGCCAATGAAGGGCCTACCTTCAAGCGGTTCCGGGCCAAGGCACGCGGCCAGGGTACCCGTATCCTGAAGCGTACCAGCCACATTACCGTTGTGGTCGACGAACGGGAGGGTATCTAGCTTGGGACGTAAAGTTCATCCTGTCGGATTCCGCCTCGGCATCATCAAGGATTGGCAGTCGCGCTGGTTCGCCGAGCGCAACTACACCGAGCAGTTGCACGAGGACATTAAGCTGCGCGCCCTGGTTGCCAAGCGGCTTGCCAACGCCAGCATCTCACATATCGAGCTGGAGCGCTCCGCCGCCAACCAGATCGAAATCACGCTCTCGACGGCCAAGCCGGGCATTGTCATCGGCAAGGGCGGCCAGGCCGTGGAAGTGCTGCGCAAAGAGTTTGAGACCCTGACGGGCAAGAAGGTCAAGTTGAACATCAACGAGATCAAGCAGCCCGAACTCGACGCCTTCCTGGTGGCCGAGAGCATCGCCGACCAGATCACGCGCCGTGTGTCGTACAAGCGGGCGATGAAGCAGGCGATCCAGCGCGCCACGCGCCTGGGCGCCAAGGGTGTGCGTATCCGCCTCAGCGGCCGCCTGGGCGGCGCCGAAATGGCGCGCGTCGTGGGTGAGCGCGAGGGCCGCGTGCCCCTGCACACCATCCGCGCCGATATCGACTACGGCCAGGTGCACGCGCACACGACCTATGGCCGCGTGGGTGTCAAGGTCTGGATCTATCGCGGCGATGTGATCGGCACGCGCCCCGGCGAAGAGCCGCTGGGTGGCGAGTTTGGCCGGGGCCGCGAGGGTGGCCGCCCGCCGCGCCCCGAAGGTCGCCAGGGTGGCGAGGGCCCGCGTGGTCCGCGCCCGGCGCCGGCGGCTCAGCAAGGCGCGCCTGCGCCGCGTGCTCCGCGCCCGCCGCGCCCGGTCGAGGCTCCGGCCCCGGCTCCGGCGGCGGAAGTAGCTCCGAGCGCACCCGCCGCGGAGACGGCGATCCAGGCCGGCCACGAGGCGCTGCCCGCGCCCGCCGCGGAGACGACTCCGAGCGCGCCCGCTGCGGAGACGGCGATCCAGGTGAGCCATGAGGCGCTGCCCGCGCCCGCGGCGCCCACCGCCGAGCAGCCCGCGCCGCCGAGCATGGAAACGAGCATGCCGGCTGCCGCGCCCGCCGAGGAACCCGCGACCCCGTATGTCGCCGTGGAGACCCAGGGCGACACGGCCACGCCGGCCACCGATCTGGGTATCGCCAGCGAGGCGCCCGCGACCGCCGAGGCCGCCGGCACCGGTGCCGGGAGCCTCGAAGCATCCACCGAGAACTCCGCTGCCAGCGACGCCGGCACCCCGAGTGCCGATGAGGCCGCGCAGCCGGGGGAGGAGAGCTAACCGATGTTAATGCCCAAGCGTATGAAGCACCGCAAGGTGCATCGTGGCACCACCGGCGCCGGTAAGGCCCAGCGCGGCAATACCGTGGCCTTTGGCGAGTATGGCCTCCAGGCGCTTGAAGCTGCCTGGATCGACAGCCGCCAGATTGAGTCGGCCCGCCGCGCTATCACTCACTATGTGAAGCGTGGCGGCAAGGTCTGGATCCGCATCTTCCCGGACAAGTCGATGACCCAGCGCCCCGCCGAGACCCGTATGGGCTCCGGCAAAGGCGCCCCGGATCACTGGGTGGCCGTGATCCGGCCTGGGCGCATCCTGTTTGAACTGGGCGGCGTGCGCGAAGATGTCGCCGCCGAGGCCATGCGCCTCGCCGGGCACAAGCTGCCGATCAAGACCCGTTTCGTGGCACGGATCGCCGAGGGCGCCGTGACGCACGAGGAGACGGACGAGGAGACGAGCGATGCAGGCGAGTGAAATCCGCGACATGAACGAGGCGGAAATCCAGCGACACCTGGATGAATATCGCCACGAACTGTTTAACCTGCGCTTCCAGATCGCCACGCGCAAGCTGAAGAACCATCAGCGCGTCAAGACGGTGCGCCGCGATATGGCCCGGCTGCTGACGGTCATCCGGGAGCGCGAGATCGAGGCGCTGTATGCCGCCGAGATTGCCGAGCTACAGGCGTTGAACGCCTCGCTGTAATAGGGGCGGGGGCAAGCCCCCGGTCATAGGAGCAACTAATCAGTATGGACAACACGAATCAGCCCGGCGCCGAGGACCTGACGACGGCTGCCGCCGCGACTGAAGCCGCGGTGGCGATGCCGCCCGCGCCGACCCCCGGCCAGAGCGGCCAGGGCGCGGTCGAGACCGACCCGCGCGTCTGGGTGCCCGAGCACGGCAAGTCGCGCATGCGCACCGGCCGCGTCGTGAGCAACAAAATGGATAAGACCGTGATCGTCGCGGTCGACCGCCTCGTCCGCCATCGGCTCTACAAGAAGATCATGCGCCGCACCAACAAGTTCGTGGCGCACGACGAATTGAAGTGCAACGAGGGCGATATCGTTCGGATCCTGGAGACCCGCCCGATCAGCAAGACCAAGCGCTGGCGTGTCGTGGAGATCCTGTCGCGGGCGCCGCAGATCTAAGCGCCGGCCCGCAGGTAAAGAGGAGACACTAGACCATGATCCAGCCGCAAACCCGGCTCCGGGTCGCCGACAACACCGGCGCCAAGGAGATCATGTGCATCCGCGTCATGGGCGGATCGAACCGGAAGTATGCCGGCGTGGGCGATATCATCATCGCCGCCGTGAAGCAGGCAGCGCCCGGTGGGGCGGTCAAGAAGGGCGAAGTCGTGCGCGCGGTCGTCGTGCGCACCGCGAAGGAATATGGCCGGCCCGACGGCTCCCATATCCGCTTCGACGACAACGCCGCCGTGATTCTGAACCCGCAGAACAATCCGCGCGGGACGCGCATCTTCGGCCCGGTGGCCCGCGAACTCCGCGAGCGCCAGTTTATGAAGATCGTGTCGCTGGCGCCTGAGGTGCTGTAAGCGACCCTCGCCTGACCTGCTGGACAGGCGCCCGGTAAAGCTGGTATAATTGTTAGCCGCCTTTGCGGCGCCCATTTTGCACCTGTTCCAGGTAGCCAGGAGAATAAGAGAAACCAATGAATGTACATAAGGACGACACCGTACTGGTGATCGCGGGCAAAGACAAGGGCAAGCGCGGGCGCGTCCGGGAGGTCCACCCCAGCGACAATAAAGTCATTGTCGAGGGCATCAACGTGATGCGCAAGCACACGCGCGGGCGCGCGGGCGCGCGCCAGGCCGGCATCGTCGAGGTCGAGGCGCCCATGGATGCCTCCAAGGTGATGGTGGTCTGCGCCAAGTGCAACAAGCCCGTGCGCGTGGCCCATACGTTCCTGGCCGACGGCAGTAAGGCCCGTTCCTGCCGCAACTGCAACGAGTTGCTGGACCGCGACCCGGACAAGCGCTGGAGCCGCTAAGCGCTGACAAGCAACTCGCCCCGGCCCTTCCGACCAGTTGCTGCGCCCCTTTAGGGGACAGCCTACACGGGGCGAGAGCTCAGTAGCGCTCTCACGGCTGTTGTTTTTCTAGACGAACCGGCGGGCGGCAGGCCCGATGCCGGTGGGAGGATGTAGAGTGGCAGAATACGTTGCCCGTCAGCGCGAGAAGTACTATAAGGAAGTCGTGCCGGCGCTGATGAAAGAGTTTGGTTATACCAACCCGATGCAGGTGCCGCGCGTCACCAAGATCGTGCTCAACATCGGCATGGGCGAAGCCATCGCCAATGCCAAGGCGCTCGACAATGCGGTGAACGACGTGACCGCCATCGTCGGCCAGAAGCCGATGATCACGCGGGCCAAGAAGTCGATTGCCGCCTTTAAGCTGCGCGCCGGCATGCCGATTGGCGTCATGGTCACGCTGCGCAGCGAGCGCATGTACGACCTGATGGACCGCCTGTTCAATATCGCCCTGCCGCGCGTGCGCGACTTCAGCGGGGTGAACACCAAGTCGTTCGACGGCCACGGCAACTACACGCTGGGCCTGCGCGAGCAACTGATTTTCCCCGAGCTGGAGTACGACCGGATCGATAAGGTCCGCGGCATGGAACTGGTCTTTGTCACCACCGCGAAAACCGATCAGGAAGCACGGCG
Organism: uncultured bacterium; assembly: GCA_966434075.1. Classification (GTDB taxonomy): domain Bacteria; phylum Chloroflexota; class Chloroflexia; order QHBQ01; family JAICKM01; genus JAICKM01. The sequence continues at coordinate 5,734 of CBJNAR010000015.1, read as the reverse complement.
GCTGTTGGAACTCATGGGCATGCCCTTCCGGCGCTCATAGGAAAGGATAAGGACACAGGGAATGGCGAAAACCTCGCTTATCGTGAAGGCGTCCCGCCCGGCCAAGTACAAGGTGCGGGCGTACAATCGCTGCAAGGTCTGCGGGCGTCCCCGCGGCTACATGCGCAAGTTTGGCCTGTGCCGCATCTGCTTCCGCGAGATGGCGTTGCAGGGCAAGCTGCCCGGCGTCGTGAAGTCGAGTTGGTAAGAGGAGAACAAGTAGTTCATGAATACGACTGATCCGATCGCCGATATGCTGACCCGAATCCGCAACGGCGGCATGGCCCGGCACCAGAGTGTGTTGATTCCGACCTCCAAGATGAAGCTGGCGATTGCCCGCATCTTGAAGGAGGAGGGCTATATCAAAGATTTCGATTTTCCGGGCGAGGACGGCAACCGCAACTTCCGCGTCTGGTTGAAGTATGGCCCCGACAAGAAGCCGGTTGTCACCGGCCTTAAGCGGGTCAGCAAGCCGGGCCTGCGGGTCTATGCCAACCGCCAGGAGATCCCGGTGGTGCTCGGCGGCCTGGGCGTGTGCGTGCTGTCGACCTCCCAGGGCATCCTGTCGGGCCACGAAGCCTGGCGCAAGCGGGTGGGCGGCGAAGTACTCTGCTACGTCTGGTAGACGTACTGCTGTCCAGTGCAGCCGGGCGCGTGCCGGCGTGGGGAGGCGTAACCTCCGCCTCCAGAACGCGGGCCGGGTCCATCGCTCGCCAGCCCTATTCTTTAGAGGAGCAACAAATGTCGCGAATTGGTAGATTGCCGATCCCGGTGCCCAAGGGCGTCGATGTGCGGCTCGAAGCAAACAACCAGGTCACGGTGAAGGGGCCCAAGGGGTCGCTGACCCAGGCGTTCCACCCCGACCTGCAGATCGTCCAGGAAGACGGCACGCTCAAGGTGCAGCGCACCAGCGACGACGGCTTCCATCGCTCGCTGCACGGGCTGACCCGCAGCCTGCTGAACAACATGGTGCAGGGCGTCACCACGGGCTACACCAAGACGCTCGAAATCAGCGGCGTCGGCTATCGCGTGACCAAAGAGGGCAACGACATCGTGCTGGCCCTGGGGTTCTCGCACCCGGTGCGGGTCAGCCCGCCCACCGGGATCACCTTCGCCGTGGACGGCACCAGCCGCCTGCACATTACGGGGATCGATAAGCAACTGGTAGGGGAAGAGGCGGCCAAGATCCGCGGTATCCGCGAGCCGGAACCCTACAAGGGCAAGGGCATCAGCTACGCTGGTGAGCGCATTCGCCGCAAGGCCGGCAAGACCGGCAAGACCGGCAAAGGTAAGAAGTAGGAGCAGCCATGAAAATCGTACCGCATAAGCTCTCGTCCCGCGCCAAGCGCCACCGGCGCGTGCGCGCGACGGTCGTCGGCACCAGCGCTCGCCCGCGGTTGAACGTCTTCCGCAGTCTGAAACATATCTACGCCCAGGTGATCGACGACTCGACCGGGCATACCCTGGCCGCCGCCGGCACCCTGGATAAGGACCTGCGCGATCAGGACGGCAACAAGACGGCCGATGCCCAGGCGGTGGGTCGCCTGGTGGCCCAGCGCGCCATCGACGCCGGGATCAAGCAAGTGGTGTTTGACCGGGGCGGCTATCAGTATCACGGTCGCGTCAAAGCATTAGCCGAAGCCGCTCGCGAAGCCGGTTTGGACTTCTAAAGGAGTAAACATGCCCCCTCGAATTGATGCAACCCGGCTGGAGCTGGAGGAGCGCGTGGTTCAGGTGAACCGCGTGTCCAAGGTGGTCAAGGGTGGCCGCCGGTTCAGCTTTAGCTCGGTCGTGGTGGTCGGCGACGGCCACGGCCTCGTCGGCGCCGGCACCGGCAAGGCGAGCGAGGTGCCCGAGGCGATCCGCAAGGGCACCGAGGACGCCAAGAAGAACCTGGTGCGCGTGCCCCTGGTCGGCACCACCATTCCGCATGAAATTACGGTCGACTTCGGCGCGTCGCGCGTGCTGCTGAAGCCGGCGGCCCCCGGTACCGGCGTGATCGCCGGTGGCGGCGTGCGCGCCGTGCTCGAAGCGGCCGGCATCAAGGACGTGCTGACCAAGTCGCTGGGTAACAACAACCCGATTAACGTGTCCCGTGCGACCCTGCTGGCCTTGAGCCGGCTGCGCTCAGTGGAGGAAGAGGCCACGCGGCGTGGCTTTACCGTGGCCGAACTGCACAAGCGCCAGATCTCGCGCGCCGTGCGCCTGGCGGCGGCGGCGGGCACGCCCCCGCCTCCTGAGCGGGTGGTCGAGCAGCGCCCCGAGCGCGGCGATCGCCGCGGCGGTCCCGGTGGGGGTCGCGGTGAAGGTCGCGGTCAGGGCGGGCGCGGTGGCGCCGGCGGCCAGGGCCGTGGCGGCTTTGGCGGCGGTCGGGGTGATCGCCGGGGCGGCCCCGGCGGCGGCCGGGGGCCGGGTGGCCCGCGCCCCGCGGCGCCGGCAGCTCCGGCTCCCGCCCCCGAGCAGAAGGAGGCTGGTAGCTAATGGCTGAACAGCGATATAGCGCGCGCAGCGCGGGCGCCCGCGAAGGCGGCAGCCTGCGCATCACCTGGGTGAAAAGCGCCATCGGATATAAGCAGGACCAGAAGGATACCATTCGCTCGCTGGGCTTCCACCGCCTCAACCAGACCATCGAGGTGCCCGACAGCCCCAGCGTTCGTGGCATGATCTTCAAGGTCAAGCACCTGGTCTCGTTTGAAGAAGTTTGACCCGGCCTTCAGCCCTCGGCTGTCAGTCTACCGGCTGATCGCGTAGCACACGGCTGAAGGCTGAACGCTGATTGCTCGTAAAGGATACTGAAATGGAATTAAGCGATCTCCGCGCGCCGGAAGGGGCGTTTACCAACCGCAAACGCGTCGGGCGCGGGCCGGGGTCGGGGACCGGGAAGACGGCGGGCCGGGGCCAGAAGGGCCAGAAGTCCCGCACCGGCCACCACTACATGGCGCGGCACTTTGTCGGCGGCCAGACCCCGATCCAGCAGCAGTTGCCCTATAAGCGCGGCTTCAAGAACCGCTTCCGCGTCGAATACCATATCGTGAGCCTGGAGCGGCTGGATGCGCTGGAGACCGAGCACGACGTGACGCCGGAGTTCCTGGTCACGGCGGGCTTGATCCGCGACACCACGCGCCCGGTGAAGATCCTGGGTGGCGGGGAGCTGTCCAAGCCCCTGCGCGTGACGGCCCACCGCTTCACCGCCAGCGCCAAAGCGGCGATTGAAGCCGCGGGCGGGCAGGCCACGGTCATTGATGCCGGCGCCCCGGCGCCCGATCAGGAAGAGAGCCACTAATGCTTGAGGCCACCGTCAACGCCTTCAAGATCCACGATCTGCGGCGGAAAATCTTGTTCACCCTGGCGATGCTGATGATCTATCGCGTGCTCGCCCACATCCCGGTGCCTGGCGCGGACCTGGTGGCGCTGCAGAATCTCTTCCAGCAGCAAGACGTCGGCCAGATCCTGGGGGTGCTGAACATCTTCTCTGGTGGCACGTTGCAGAACTTCAGCGTGGCGACGATGGGCGTCTATCCGTACATCACCGCCTCGATTATCATGCAGTTGCTGGTCGGCATTGTGCCGCGCCTGACCGAACTCTCGAAAGAGGGCGAGCAGGGCCGCAACAAGATCAACCAGTACCAGCAGTGGCTGACGGTGCCGCTGGCCGCGCTGCAGGGCTTCGGGCAGTGCGTGCTGCTGCGCAGCACCGGCGTGCTGCCCTCGTTCGACCTGTTCAATCCGCAGTACACCATCTACTCGCTCTCGGTGCTGGTATCGCTGGTGGCGGGGACGATGATCCTGCTGTGGATCGGTGAGTTGATCACCGAGAACGGCATCGGCAACGGCATCTCGATCATCATCTTCGGCGGTATCGTCTCCCGCATGCCCACGCTGATCGGCGAACTGGCCTTCAGCCAGGGCGGCACGGGCGATCTGAATGTGCTGGGGCTGGCGTTGTTCGCCGTCATCGGCCTGGCGACGGTGGTCGGCATCGTGCTGATCCAGGAAGGCCAGCGCCGCATCCCGGTGCATTACTCGAAGAATGTCTTCCGCGGCAACCGGATGATGCGCCAGAGCGGCAGCAGCTTCATCCCGCTGCGCGTCAACAGCGCGGGCATGATCCCGCTGATCTTCGCGGTCAGCATCATGATCTTCCCCGGCACGATCGCCTCGTTCCTGACGGCGGCGCAGGTCGACTGGGTGCGGAACCTGGCGAACGCCATGATCGGCTTCTTCAGCCCGACCACGCTGCAATACCAGATTATCTACTTCGTGCTGGTGGTGGCCTTCACCTACTTCTACACGATGGTGGTGTTCGGCCAGCAGAATATCGCGGAGAACCTGCAGAAGCAAGGCGGCAGCATCCCCGGCATCCGGCCGGGCCAGCGCACGGCCAAGTACCTCAACGATGTGCTGAACCGCATCACGTTCCTGGGGGCTATCTTCCTGGGTGTTGTGGCGGTGATGCCCTATATCGCTGAATGGATTACGGGCGTGCAGGTCCAGGGCCTGACCAGCACCGCGCTGCTGATCGTCGTCGGTGTCGCCATCGACACGATGAAGCAGTTGGAAGCGCAGTTGCTCATGCGCCGCTACGAAGGCTTCATCAACCGCTAATCTGCCGTGTGTGGCGGCCGGTCCCCCTGCGGGACCGGCCGCTTCTCATTCACCGAGCTTTGACAAAAATACACCGCGATTGCTACGGCAATCGGTTAGATTAAAGGAGGAACCGGCGCCAATCGTCCCGGAATCTCGGTGTGGACGCGCGGTATCCTACTTGCTCATGTTAATAAATTCGGGTATCATGGGTATGCACCGTCTCGGAAACCGGGCGGCACGGCCTGTTGATAGTCACCGCTTCAGCGTACTGACAACGGGGTCAGGGGAAGGTCGACGATGATCATCATCTTACTTGGCGCGCCGGGTGCGGGCAAAGGAACGCAGGCCGAACTGCTCTGCGAACAACTGGGTGTGGTGAGTATCGCCAGCGGGAACCTGCTGCGCGACAACATCCGCAACGGCACCCCCCTGGGCGTCCGGGCCGATGAGTACATGCAGCGCGGCGAACTCGTGCCCGACAAGCTGGTCATCGATATGCTCACCGCGCGCCTCAAGGCGCCCGATGTGGCGCGCGGCGTCATCCTGGATGGCTTCCCCCGCACCGTGGGCCAGGCCGAAGCCCTCGATAGCACCCTGGCGGCCCAGGGGCGGCGCGTGGACCGCGCGCTCTACATCAAAGTCGATACCGAGACACTGCTGGACCGCCTGTCCGGGCGCTGGATCTGCCGCAACTGCCAGACCAGCTACCACGAAAAGTTCAACCCGCCGCGGGTTAGCGGCGTCTGCGATGTCTGCGGCGGCGAACTCTACCAGCGCAACGACGACCGCCGCGATGTGATGGAGAACCGCCTGCGCGTCTATTTCGAGCAGACGCTGCCGGTGATTCAGTATTACCGCGATAACGGTACCCTGATCGAGATCGACGGCAGCCAGGATATTGAGAAGGTCAACGCCGGCCTGCTCGCGGCTGTCGGCCCCATTCCTGCTGTCGTAGCAGAAGGCGTGGCCGACTCCAGCGCTGCCTGACTGCCGGAGGCCGGCCTCCGCCCGCGGCGGACGGCGGACCAAGCTGAATCGCCGGGGCGACGGGTGCGTCGCCCCTAGTTGTGCCGGTAGGGTACGCGGCCTGCCGCCCGGCTCATCTTAT
>CBJNAR010000014.1:0-13732 GCA_966434075.1 uncultured bacterium | reverse complement strand
CGAGCATGCACAGGTCGGCCCGCACGTGGGCCAAGGCGTCGACCGTGGGTGCGCCGACGGCGACCCGCGCGCTCTTGAGCAACCGCCCGCCCAGCAGGATCACCTCGACCGCCGGGTGCTCGGCCAGGGCCACGGCGATGGGCGCGCTGTTGGTGATCACCGTGGCGCGCAGGGTGGGCGGCAGGTGCTCGGCTACCTGGAGGGTCGTGGTGCCACCGTCCAGGATGATCACCTGCCCATCGCGCACCAGGCCGGCGGCGGCCTGGGCGATGGCCGCTTTGGCGGCGGACGCCTGTTCGCGGCGCGCGCTGTAGCTGGCCGCCGCGGGCGAGCGCGGCAGCGCCCCGCCGTGGACGCGCAGCAGCAGCCCGGTCTCCGCCAGGTCACGCAGGTCGCGCCGGATCGTATCCTCGGATGTGCCGAGCGTGGCGCTCAATTCGCACGCGACCACCTTGCCGTCACGCCGCAACAGGTCGAGGATGCGCTGCTGGCGCTCTTCTTTTAACAGGGCGCGGGGTGTCTCCATCTTTGGCCGTATCTTACTATGTAGCCATTGACTCTGCCGGGTTTGTGCAGCTATAATCGTGTTATTGCATTATATTGCATGTTTCTGCGGGTTGTCAATTAGTAGCATGCCGCCGAGTGCGGATCAGGAAGAAGGATATGGCGCGAACAATGACCGCAGCACCGGCGGGCCGCCGGGCTTTGATTGCAAACACGGTACTGGCCTTCTTTGCGTTGGGAGTGAGCGGGGCGTGCCTCGGTCCCGCGTTGCCCTGGCTGACCCGGCAGTGGGGCGTGCGCCTGGATGAGGGCGGCGCTCTGTTCACGGCGCTGTTCGCCGGATCGTGCATCACCGTGGCGCTGTCGGGGCTGGTGCTCGACCGCCTGGGCCGCAAGCCGGTGCTGGTCACGGGCCTTGCCTGCATGACGGCGGGGCTAGTCGGCATTGCGACCGCGCCCAGCCTGGGCATCGCGCTGGCCTGGACGTTCCTGCTGGGCCTCGGCTGGGGCTGTCAGGACGTGACCCTGAATGTCTTCGTGGCTGATCTCTACCCGGAGAACCGCAACGCCGCGCTGAACCTGACCAATGTCTTCTTCGGCCTCGGCGCGCTGGTGGGGCCGCTGGCCGTAGGCGTGGCGCTGACCACGGTGGCGAGCCCGCAGCCGGTGCTGTGGCTGCTGGCGGGGCTGGCCGCGGTGGGGCTGCTGCTGTTCCTCGTGCTGCGCTTCCCGCCGCTGCGCGCCGCGCCGCAAGGCACGAGCACGGGCCGCCGTGCCCTGGGCGTGTTACGCGAGGGCTACGTGCTGCTGACCGCGCTAATGTTCTTCCTCTATGTGGGCCTGGAAATCGGGTTCGGCGGCTGGGCCTACAGCTTCGCCCTCGAAGGCGCCCGGCTGGAGGCGGGCGTCGCTGCGCTCGTCGTCTCGGTCTACTGGATCGCCTTCACCGTGGGGCGGGCGGCGGCGGGCGTCGCCAGCCGGCGCTGGCCGGGCGCCGAACTGGTGTGGGCCGGGGCGCTCTGCGGCGCGGTAGGGGCGGCGGTGCTGGCGCTGTTCCCGGCCAGCCCGGTCGTGCTGTTCGGCAGCGCGGTGCTGCTGGGGGTGGGGTTCGCGCCCATCTTCCCCACGGCGTTCGGGCTGGCGGCGGCGCGCTACCCGGCGGTGGCGGGCACGGTGTCGAGCGTGCTGGTGCTCGGCGGCAGCCTGGGCGGCACGGTCCTGCCCTACGCGCAGGGCCGCCTGCTCACCGCGGGCGGTGTGCCCCTGGCGGCGGGCGCCATCGCCCTGTGCGCGCTGGCCGTGGCCGGCCTGCAACTGTTCCTGGGCCGCGTCTACCAGGCCCCCCCGGCAAGCGAAGCGGCGCCGCCCGCCGAACCGGCGCCCTGTGTTGCCGCCTGAGCGGGCCCATTTTGTGGCCTGCCCTACGCGCCGAATCCCAGGAGTGTGATATAATCGCGGTATGAATACACCTGCCCCTGAAACCACCCAAACCGCACCGCTCACGCTGATGGCGGTGCACGCGCACCCCGACGACGAGGTCGTCTTTACCGGCGGCATCCTGCCCGTCTATCACGACCGCGGCGTGCGCACCGTCCTGGTCTGCTGCACCGGCGGCGAAGAAGGCGAAATCCACGATCCCGATCTCGACCCGGACGAGGCACGGCCCCGCCTGGGCGCGATCCGCGCGGGCGAACTGGCCGCCGCGGTCCAGGCCATGGACATCGACGTGCTTGAGATGCTTGGCTACCGCGACTCGGGTATGGCGGGCACCGAGGCCAACGCCAACCCGGCCTGCTTCCACCAGGCGCCGCGCGACGAGGCCACGGCCAAACTGGTGGCCCTGGTGCGCCGCTACCAGCCGCAGGTGCTGGTGACGTACAACGACTTCGGCGCCTACGGCCACCCCGACCACATCGCCGCGCACCAGATCACCATGGCCGCCTATGACCTGGCCGCCGACCCGGCCTACCGGCCCGACCTGGGCGCGCCCTGGGCGCCGCCCAAGCTCTACTACCCGGCCTGGCCCGAAGAGTCGTTCGAGAAGGCCCGCGCCATGTACCTGGAGCGCGGCCTCAAGTGGCCGTGGGACGAGGACGAGAAGCCCGCGGATGCCGACCCCGAGCACCAGAGCGACGAAGAAGGCGTGAGCGCGGAAGTAGCCGCGGAAGCTAAACCCTCCGAGCCGGAAAAGCCGAAGTATGAGCCGCCGCCGGTCACGACGCGCGTGGATGTGCGCGCGGGGGTCGCGCGCAAGATGCAGGCTTTCCTTTGCCACCGCACCCAGTTCATGCACGAGGGGCTGTTCATGACGATGCCGGAGGACATCGCCCCGGTGGCCTTCGGCGAGGACGACTTCACGCTGGTGCGCAGCCGGATCGCCGCGCCCACCCCGGAAACCGATCTCTTCGCGGGCATCACGGCGCCTGCCTTGCAGCCCGCCGACCAAATGTGCTAATATTCAGCGGAACATTCCGCCTGCCACATTAGGCCCGCGAAGGAGATCCGCCTCGTGCAAGCACCACCCAAACGGTGGAAGAAGCGCCAGCAACTGAAGCCCGATGTCATTGCCGAGCTCCAGGCGGCGCTTGCCGACCTGAAACTCACGCCGCTGCTGCTGCAACTCCTCGCCAACCGCGACATCATCAACCCGCAGGCGCTCCACGCCGAGCCGGAGGACGATCACACGGCGCTGCCCCCGGCGCTCACCGTCGAGGGGATGCATGCCGCCGCCGCCGCTTTCCTCGACCCGGTCCACACGCCCCTGCCCAGCCCGCTCACGATCAAGGGCATGGCCGCGGCGGTGGACCGCATCGTGCAGGCCATCCAGGGCAAGGAGACCATCGCCGTCTACGGCGACTACGACGCCGACGGCGTGACTTCGACCGTGCTGCTGACCCAGGCTTTGCGCGCCTGGGGCGCCAACGTCATCATCCGCGTGCCGCACCGCAAGCGCGAGGGCTACGGGCTGAACCGGGCCGCGCTGGATGAACTCGCTAAACAGGCTGCGACGCTGGTGATCACCGTGGACTGTGGCATCAGCAACGTCGAGGAAGTCACCCACGGCCAGGGCCTGGGCCTCGATCTGATCGTCACCGATCACCACAATGCACCGAACACCTTGCCCAATACCATCCTGATCAACCCCAAGCTGGGCACGGACGGCGATGCCTTCACCAACCTGACCGGCGTGGGCGTGGCCCACCAGGTGGTGCGGGCGCTGGTCGAGCGCCTGGGCCGCCCGCCCAGCCTGCGCAACAACGATCTGCTCGAACTGGTCGCCATCGGCACGGTCGCCGACATCGCCGAACTGAAGGGCGCGAACCGCACCCTGGTCGCGCTCGGCGTGCAGTGCCTGCGCAAAACCCGGCGGCCCGGCCTGCTGGCGCTGCTGGCCGCCGCCTCGCTCAAACCCGAACTCATTTCCACGCACACCATCGGCTTCATCATCGCCCCGCGCATCAACGCTGCCGGGCGGCTCGACGACGCCAAAATGGCCTACCAGTTGCTGCTGACCGAGGACCCCGCCGAGGCGGCCGACCTGGCCGCCAAACTCGAAGCCGAGAACGCCCGCCGCCAGGAACTGACCCGCGCTATCCAGGACGAAGCGCGCAAGCGCGTGGCCGATCTCGACCAGGATACGCCGGTGATCATCCTGCGCGACAAAAGCTGGGACATGGGTGTGGTGGGCCTGGCCGCCGGGCGGCTGTGCGAGGAGTTTGGCCGCCCCGCCATCGTGTTCGCCGACGACGGCGAGATGTGCCGGGGCAGCGCCCGCTCCACGACGCATTTCAACATCCACGACGTATTGGAGCAGGTCGAAGACCTGCTCACGCACTTCGGCGGGCATACAGCCGCTGCCGGCATGAGCATGCCCAGCGCCAACTTCGACGAGTTTTGCCAGCGGGTGACCGAACTGGTCGAGAGCGAACTGAGCGACGAGTCGCAACTGGCCGGGGTGTTGCAGGCCGACTACGAACTGCCGTTGAGCCGGGTCAACGTCGAGACTATGGCCGAACTGGCCGCGCTGGAGCCGTATGGCCCCGGTAATTCGCGGCCCATGTTTGTGGCACGTAACCTGCGGGTCCTCGACCACAAGACCAACGGCAAGGACGGGCGCACGCTAACCATGAACCTGGCGCCGGGCGACGATCCGGGTGCCCGCCCGGTGCGCGCCGTCGCCTTCGGCCAGGCCCCGGAGTGGGCGCCGAAGCTGGCCGATAAGCCGAAGATCGACATCATGTTCCGCCTGGAAGCGGACGAGTGGCAGGGCCAGCAGCGCGTCCAACTGCGCGTGGAAGGGTTGCGGCTGAGCAAAGCGTAAAGGGTACGCGGGAGGGGCCATGCTGAAACTGCTGAACGCGCGGCTGATCGACGGCACCGGCGCCGGGCCGCAGGACGGAGCCACCGTGCTCCTCGACGGCGGCCGTATCGCCGCCGTTTACGGCCCCGGCAGCACCCCGCCCAGCAACGACGACCCGGCCATCGACCTCCACGGGCGCACCCTCCTGCCCGGCCTGATCAACGCCCACATCCACATCCTGATGGACGACAACGCCGGCGACAGCTTCGGGTCCATCACGCGCCTGTCGCTCCCGGCGCTCGCCTTGCGGGGCGTGCAACATGGCCGCCGCATCCTGGAGGCCGGCATCACCACCGCTCGCGAACTGGGCGGCTACGAGTATGTCGAGCTAGAATTACGCGACGCTTTTGCCCGCGGCGACTTCCCCGGCCCCCGTCTGCTCTGCGCGGGCAAAATCATCACCATGACCGGCGGGCACGGCTGGCCGCTAGGACGCCAGGCCGACGGGGCCGACGAGGTGCGCAAGGCGGTGCGCGAGCAACTGCGTGCAGGCGCCGACGTGATCAAGCTGATGGCGACCGGTGGCGTGCTCACGCCCGGTGTCGAGCCGGGCGCCGCCCAACTGACCGAGGATGAATTGCGCGCCGGGATCGAGGAGGCGCACCGCGCCGACCGCCGCACCGCCTCCCATGCCCAGGGCACCACCGGCGTCAAGAACGCCATCCGGGCGGGCATCGACAGCATCGAGCACGGCATCTACCTGGACGACGAAGCGGTGGAGATGATGCGCGACCGGGGCGTGGTGCTGGTGCCCACGCTGGCCGCGCCCTACCAGATCGTCGTCGCCGGGGAGGCGCGCGGCATCCCGGCCTATGCCGTCGAGAAGTCGCGCCGGGTGATGGAGGCCCATTTCGACTCCTTCCAGCGCGCCGTGGCCGCCGGAGTGACCATTGCCGCGGGCAACGACGGCGGCACCCCGTTCAACCCGGCCCACGACCTCGTGACCGAACTGCGCCTGATGATCACCCACGGCATGAGCGCCGTCGAGGCGCTACGCACGGCGGGCCACGGCTCGGCTGTCGCGCTGGGGCTGGCCGATGAGATTGGCACGGTCCAGGCGGGCAAGCAGGCCGATCTGCTGGTCGTGGACGGCGACCCGCTGGCCGACATCGCCGCGCTCGGCTGGCCCTGGCTGGTGCTCAAGGGCGGCCAGGTGGTCTACCGCGCCGCCGGGGACCACTAACTTTGTGAATTGTCACTCTGAGCGCAGCGAAGAGTCTCGTCCTTTGTGAATTGTCACTCTGAGCGCAGCGAAGAGTCTCGTCTTTTGCGTTACCGACCGGAGATTCTTCGCTGCGCTCAGAATGACGGACCTTGGTTGAAGGTGTACGGAATTGTCACTCTGAGCGCAGCGAAGAGTCTCGTCTTGTGGGCTTACCGACCGGAGATTCTTCGCTGCGCTCAGAATGACGGATCTCGGTTGACAGATTAGAGAGAGAGGAACCCCTAATCGTGGCATATTTCGAGGACAGTGAAGATCTGCGCCGGATCATGGGCGGCTTTTTCGAGCAACTGCGCAACGACGCCCAGTTCGGGCCGCAGGTGCGCGCCGCCGCCGTGCAGGCCACCTTCTTCTTCAGCGACCCGGCCCTGACCGTGACTATCGACGCAGTCAGCCCGCCGCAGCAGGGCGGCGATTTCAACGTTTACTACGGCGATCCGCCGCTGGAAGCCCCGCTCAAGCTCAGCCTGTCCGCCGACAACGCCCACCGGCTCTGGCAGGGCCGCCTGAACGTGATGCTGGCCCTGAGCCAGAACCAGATCGGCATCGAAGGCTCGATGGGCCGGGCGCTGGCCCTGCTGCCCGCCGTCCAGCCCGCCTTCGCCCGCTACCGCGCCTATCTGGCGGAGATCGGGCGCCCCGATTTGCTGGTGTGACGAGCCGCCAGCCGTCAGCTATCAGGTTTAACGGCTGCCGGCTGCCGGCTGACGGCTAAGAGGACCGCGATGACCCACCCCCTCCCCGGCTACAAGGGCCGCATGCTCACCGTCGATCTGGCGACCGGCGAGGGCGAAGCGTGGGCGCCGCCGGAGGCGCTTTACCGGGAGTGGATCGGGGGGAGTGCGCTGGCGGCGCGGCTGGTGTGGGACCGGCTGGGGGCGGGGCTGGCGGGGGTGGCGCCGTTCGACCCGGCCAATCCCCTGATGGTCATGACCGGGCCGCTGACCGACAGCCGGCTGCCGGGGCTGCCCCGCTTCACGGTCTCCGCCCGCTCGCCGCAGACAAATCTGTGGGCCGAGTCCAATTGCGGCGGCTATTTCGGCGCGGAACTGAAGTTCGCGGGCTACGACGGCCTGATCGTCACTGGGGCCGCTGCCGAGCCTTCCTACCTGCTCATCGTGGACGGCCAGGTGACGTTGCTGCCCGCAAGCGACCTCTGGGGCCAGGACGCCTACGCTACGAACGACGCCCTGGCCGTGCGCCACGCGCTGCCTCTGCCCGACGGGCGGCGCCGCCTGGCCCAGGTCATGACGATCGGCCCGGCGGGCGAAAACCGGGTGCGCTACGCGGCGCTGATCAACCACAAGGCCCACCTGTCGGCACGCACCGGCCTGGGCGCGGTGCTGGGCAGCAAGCACCTCAAGGCGCTGGTGGTGGTGGGCAGCGGTGGGCCCGCAACGCCCGCCGACCCGGCTCTGCTGCGCGCCGTGCGCTGGCGCATGCTGGAGCGCATCAAGGGTAGCATGGTGCTCGGCGCGCTGCACGAGTACGGCACCAGCGGGGCGATGGAACTGGGCATGTACGAGGGCGACATCCCCGTGGGCAACTGGCGCGAGTCGCCCGACTGGCACGAAGCGGCGGCGCGGCTCGGCGGCGCGGCAATGGCCGACAGCATTCTGGCGGGCCGCCACACCTGCTACGCCTGCCCCATCGCCTGCAAGCGCGTGGTCGAAGTCAAGGACGGCCCCTACCAGACGGCGAAGGGAGCAGGGCCGGAGTCCGAGACCGTTGCCGCCTTCGGCACGCTGCTGGGCAACAGCAACCTCGAAGCGGTGGCCCGCGCCAACGACCTCTGCAACCGCCTGGGCATGGACACCATCTCCTGCGGCTCGACCATTGCCTTCGCCACCGAGTGCTTCGAGCAGGGACTGCTGACCCTGGCCGACACGGGCGGCCTGGCCCTGCGCTGGGGTGACGTGGACACCGCGCTGGCGCTGATCCCGTTGATCGCCCGCCGCGAAGGCTTCGGCGCCTGGCTGGCCGACGGCTCCGCCGCGCTGGCCGAGCGGCTGGGACCCGCCGCCACGCCCTACCTGACCACCGTAAAGCGGCTCGAAGCGCCCATGCACGACCCGCGTGCCTTCCACGGCCTCGGCCTGTCGTATGCCACGGCGCCCGGCGGCGCCAGCCACACCGCCGACCTGACCTATCCGGTGGAGAGCGGCACCCAGCGCCTCGCCATCCGCGGCCTCGACGGCAGCGGGCTGCCCCGCGAGGACCAGGATCGCGGCCTGCTGGTCATGCAGGCGCAGAACCTGAACCAGGTCTACGGCATGGCCCTGGCCTTCTGCCACCTGGCCGGGCGGGCCTTCGACACTGCCGACATCCTCGACGCCTACGCCGCCGTGACCGGCAGGCGCTGGACCACGGACGACTTGCTGGCTGCGGGCGACCGCATCTGGAACCTCAAGCGCGGGCTGGCCTACCTCTGCGGCGCGCGAAAAGCCGACGACACCCTGCCCTCGCGCCTGCGCAAGCGCGCGCAGGTCCGCCCCGGCGACGCCCCGCCCCTCGATCTCGATGCGCTGCTGGCCGAGTTCTACACCCTGCGCGACCTCGACAACCAGGGCCGCCCTTCGCGCGCCCGCCTCGAACAGGCCGGGCTGGCCGATCTGGCCGCCGCGCTCTACCGCTAACGCCGCCCGCGTATCCTCTCGGCTTTGTCGGGATTTGCGCCAGGTGTGGCATAATTCCTGCCTTACTGACGTTCGCGCAGGGCAGTTACTGCCCTGTACCTTTTGATGGAATAGGAACGCAGTAACGACAAGTTAAGCGGCTACGCACCCCCGGTACTCCTCTCTTGAACGGCACCGCATTCTTTTTGCCTGCCACACGCTGTTTTCCGTAGTGGCGGTATGTGGTGTGCATAGCATGGGTATTACCGGGCGCCGGAAGGAAGCATTTGTTGAGCGAATCTGAGAAAATCGCGGCGAGCGACATCACGCCCGGTATGTTTGTGGAGACCACGGAAGGCGACCTGGGCGAGCAGGATATGAGCAAGCCCCGCGTGGCCGCCGTGGTCGAAGACGACGACAACAACGTCCACACGGTCGTCGTGCAGAAGGGCGTGCTGTTCAAGAAGCAGATCGAAGTGCCCGCCGCCCGCATCCATGCCGTCGAGACCGACGACGGCGACGCGCCGGGGCGAGTGAAAATCGCGGCCAACACCGCCGAAACCGACGCCCTCACCCCGCGCGGCCTCGAAGCGCTCGCTTACCCGCCCGTAGATGATGCCGGGACGCAGGCAGAGGACGCCGGCGCAACACCGCCCGCGGAAGCAAGCGCCCCGGTCCCGATGGCGTCCGCCCCGGCGGAGTCCGGCGTCCGGCAGAAGGTGCTGCGCGGGCTGGGGCCCGGCTTTCTCGGCGGCATGGCGGGCAACGACGCCTCGGCGGTGACGAGCTACGCCGTGGACGGGGCCAGGGCCGGTTTTGCCCACCTCTGGCTCATGCTGCTGTCCACGCCGATGCTCTTTGCCGTGCAGTTTGCCTGTGCCCGCATCGGGCGCATCCAGCAGAAGGGCCTCGGCGTCATCCTGCGCGAGCACTACAGCGGGCGTCTGGCGGGCGGCGCCGCCGTGATTTTGATCCTGGCGAACGTCGGGCTGGTCGCCGCCGACCTTGTCGCCGTGGGTAGCGGGTTGGAGTTGATCACGGGTTGGCGTTGGACCTGGTTCATCCTGCCCGTCGCCGTCCTGCTGTGGTATATTACGGTCTACCAGAACTTCGACGTGATCAAGCGCATCTTCCTTGTCATGAGCCTGGCCTTCGTCACCTACATCGTGACGGCGATCATGGCGCGCCCCGACTGGGGTGCCGTGCTGAACAACACATTGATCCCGCGCCTCGACTTCAGCTTCGGCAGCATCAGCGCGGCGGTGGCCTTGCTGGGCGCGACCATCTCGCCCTATACCATGTTCTGGCAGGTGCAGGGCGAAAAAGAGGAGCAGCGCCCCGGTGGGCTCGATGAACAGGTGCGCTGGGCGGGCATTGACATCGGTACGGGCGTGATTAGCGGCAACCTGGTCGCATACTTTATAATTGTGGCGACGGCGGGCACGCTGTTCGCCCAGCACAAGCCGATCACGAGCGCGGTCGACGCGGCACTGGCGCTGGAGCCGCTGCTGGGCCCGGCGGCCAAGTACCTGTTCGCCGCGGGCCTCATCGGCGCGGGCCTGATCGCCATCCCGGTCTTGCTTGCGAGCACGTCCTATGCGGTGGCGGGCACGTTCGGCTGGCCGTCTAGCCTGTCGAAGAAGCCCTGGCAGAACGAGGGCTTCTACCTGATCTTGACGGCGGCGCTGGCCGTGGGCCTGGGCATCGCTACGCTCGACTTCGACCCGATCCAGTTGATGTTCTGGGTCAACGTCCTGCAGGGCGTGCTGGCGCCGGTGCTCGTCGCCGTCCTGCTGCTGGTCGGCAACAACCGCCGGATCATGGGCGTGCAGCGCTTCGGCTGGGCGACCAACCTGGGCCTGGCGGTGACGGCGCTGGTCATGTTCGCCGCGACGGCGCTGCTGTTCTACGGCCTGCTGACCGGGCAGGGAGGTTAATCCTGTGCGTCGGGTAGGGCAGATCCCGCCGGCGGTGTAGGGGCCGGTTTCAAACCGGCCCGCGCGGGGCAGCAATGGAGGAAAGCATGCCGGAGATCAAGTTCGGCTGGATCGCGCCGGTCATGGGCGCCGAGAAGACCGGCTGGGTGCCTATCGTCATGAGCCAGCAGGAGACGATCCTGCCGGTTGTGGCACAGCACTTCGACTCGGTCTGGATCTACGACCACCTCTACGGGCTGATCGACCCGGCGGACCCCTGGCTCGAATGCTGGACCACGCTGACCTGGCTGGCGGCGCGCTTTCCCACGCTGCGTGTCGGCCCCATCGTGCTCGGCCTGAGCTACCGCAACCCGGCGCTCGTGGCGAAGATGGCCGCCACGTTGCAGACCCTCAGCGGCGGGCGGCTGGTGCTGGGCATCGGCGCAGGCTGGCGCGAGGACGAGCACCGCGCCTTCGGCTATCCGTTCCCGCCCGCCGCCGTGCGCCGCCGGCAACTGGACGAAGCCCTGGAGATCATCCGCCGCATGTGGACCGAGCCGCAACCGAGCTTCCAGGGCGAGTATTTCGGCATCCATGACGCCTACTGTCGCCCGCAGCCGCCGCCCCCGCCGATTATGATCGGTAGCTCCGGCGAAGCCATCCTGCCGCTGGTGGCCCGGCGCGCCGACTGGTGGGATGTCTGGTTCTGGACGGCGGCGGAGATCAGCGCGGAGGCGTACCGGCCCAAAGGGGACGCGCTGAACCGCGCCGCCGAGGCCATCGGCCGCGACCCGGCGAGCATCCCGCGCAGCATTTCGAGCACCGGCTGCCGCCTGCCGCGCGACTCGGCGCAATCGCAGCAGTGGCTGGACCTGTTGCGACCCTTCGTGGATCTGGGCGTCACCCGCTTCCTGTTCGACTTCGGCAACCCGCGCTCGCCGGAGCCGATTCTGCGCTTCGCCGAGGAAGTGATCGCGCCGCTGAATCGGGTCTGAGGCCGGGCCGCCTGCTTGATGCTGCAACTCACGCCGCCCACTGACGCCCAGATCCGCCGCCTGCTCGCCGATCAGCGCCCGCGACCGTATTCGTACCGCGCCGTGGGCGCCACGCGCACCAGGCCGCCCGCATGGCACACCGTCGACCACAACCGGGTGCGGCTGGGCAGCGGGCGCGCGGTGTGGGAGCGGGCCGTGGCCGCCGTGCGCCGCTGGGAAATGTTCCACCTGGGCTGGGTTCGCCTCTACTGGCCCGATACGCCGATTGCCGCCGGGTCCACCGTCGCCGTGGTCAGCCGGCAGTGGGGCTTCTGGTCGGTCAACGCCGCCCGCATCGTCTACGTCGTCTGCGATGACGGGCCGGTGGCGCGCTTCGGCTTCGCCTACGGCACGCTGCCTCATCATGTCGAGCGCGGCGAGGAGCGATTTTGCGTCGAATGGCGCCACGCCGATGACTCGGTATGGTATGATATATTAGCCTTCTCACGGCCCCACCATCCGCTGCTGATTCCGGGCTATCCGGTGGCGCGGATCGTCCAGCGCCGCTTCGCCCGCGACTCCAAGCGGGCCATGCGGCGCGCCGTCCATGCACAAGAGGAGTCTGCCCGTGGCCGAGGCGCCACCTGATCTGAACCCCGCGCCCGTCGAGAGCGCCCCGCCACCCGCCCCTGCCGCCGAGGCCCCGGCGACCGGGCGCCGCTTCGTGCTGCGCCGCCGCCACCTCTGGGTGATCGCCCCGCTGGCGCTGATCTGGATCCTCCAGAGCCTGGCCAGTATCGAGCCGTTCGACTTCTGGTGGAACGTGACCAGCGGGCGGATCATGTTCGAGACGGGCCGCTTCCTGGCCGACGATGTCCTGGTCTATACCCCCGTGCGCCAGCCCTACAGCAACCCGCAGTGGGGGTCGCAACTGCTGTTCTACGCCTTCTACGCGCTCTGGCCGGGGCTGTTGCTGGCCGTGCGCGTGGCGATCATCACGGCGACCTACGGCATCCTGTTCGCCGTCTGCCACCGGCGCAGCCGGTCGCTGGGCTGGTCGGCGGTGGCCGTGATGGTCGCGTATATTACCGGGATCACAAATTACGGCATGCGCCCGCAACTGTTCGCCTTCCTGCCGTTCGTCGCCTTCTTCTGGATCCTCGAACGCAAGCGCGAGCACCCGCGCGCCCTCTGGGCGCTGGCCCCGATCATGGTCGTCTGGGTCAACGTCCACGGCAGCTACTTCCTGGGCTGGGCGCTGCTCGGCATCTATGCCGCCGCCACCGCCCTGACGCGCCTCGCGCGGGTTGAGGGCCGCGTGTGGCTGCGCCGGCAGTGGGCGCGCCAGGAACTCCTGCCCATGGCCGTGGGCGCACTCGCGGCGTTCGTCAATCCCTATGGCGTGGGCATCGTGCCCTACTTCTTCATCGCCACCAACGACGCGACGGCGCGCACGCTCAACATCGAGTGGCAGCCGCCCACGCTCTACAACGGCACCGGCATCCTGTTTTTCGCCAACCTGGGCCTGTTCGCCCTCTTCTTGCTGGCGTCCCGCCGCCCGGTCGGCTGGCGCGAGGGCCTGTTGCTGGGCGCTTTCGGCCTGCTCGCGCTGCTGTCGATTCGCAATGTCATCTGGTGGGCCTGGGTCACGGCGCCCGGCCTGGCCCTCAGCGGCGCCGTCCTGGCCCGCCGGTTGATCCCCGCGCTCTCCGGCACGCCCGACTCTGCCGCCGATGCCCCGGCGCCCGGCGGTGCCCCGCCGCCCGAACCCCTGCCCGCGAACGACATCCCCGCGCTGAACTGGCTCATCGCCGCGATCTGCCTGGGCGCCGCGCTCGTCGTCACGCCGCTGTGGCGCGCACCGGCGAAAACGCTCGACAAGACGACGCCCACTGCCGTGGCCGCCTGGCTGGCCGCCCAGCCCGTGCGCGGCCCGCTGTTCAACTACATGGAGTGGGGCGGCTACCTGGAATGGGTGCTGTACCCGGAGCGGCAGATGTTCATCGACGGGCGCTTCGAGGCCCGCCAGCCCCAGGTCTGGGACGACTACCTGGCGATCTCGCGCGGCAGCCGCGACTGGGAGGCCCGCCTGGCGAAGCACGGCGTGGAGACACTCATCCTCAACGCCGGCTTCGACAAGG
>CBJNAR010000013.1:0-13852 GCA_966434075.1 uncultured bacterium | reverse complement strand
GTCGAACTGGTGGGCGGCGGCTGGTACATCCAGGGCGGTCTCTACCGGCTGGTCGAGAGTCTGGTCGCGATCTGCTGCGAACTCGGCGTGGATCTGCGCCTCGGCACGTCTGTGGAAGAGGTGCTGATCGCGGGGGCCGGGCGGGACGCGCGGGCCACCGGGTTGCGGCTGGCGGACGGGACGACGGTGCCCGCCGATGCGGTGGTGGTCAATGCCGACCCGCTGTATGCGCGGGATGCCCTGTTCGCCCCGCGCCACCGGACCGCGGTGGGGGGTCGCCCGGTTTCGCCCGATGCCGACCTGTCCTGCTCGGGGTTCGTGCTGTTGCTGGGCACGGCGCGGCGCTGGCCGCAACTGGCCCACCACAACATCTTCTTCAGCGCCGACTATGCGGCGGAGTTCCGTGCCATCTTCGATGAGCGCCGCCCCGCGCCCGACCCGACCATCTATATCAGCTATACCAGTGCCAGCGACGACAGCCAGGCGCCGCCCGGCCACGGCAACCTGTTCGTGCTGGTCAACGCGCCGCCCGTGGCCGATCCGGCGCGCTGGGCGGAGTGGGCCGGGCCGTATGCCGAGCGCATCCTGGACCGCCTGGAAGGGGCGGGGCTGGCCGGGCTGCGCGAGTCCATCGTCTACCGGCAGACGCTCACACCCGCCGATTTCGCCGCGCGCTTCAACGCCTACGGCGGCGCGCTCTACGGCTACGCGTCGCACAGCAAAGGGGCGGCGTTCGCCCGGCCCGCCAACCGCGCCCCTGGCGTGCGCGGCCTCTATTTTGCCGGCGGCAGCGCGCATCCCGGCGGGGGCGTGCCGCTGGTTTTGCTGGGCGCCCGCCTGGTCGCCCGGCTGGTGCAGGAGGATACGTGTGGATGACTCGTTGATCAAAGCCGGCAAGCACCCGCTCGCCTTGCAACTCGTGACTCGCCTGCTGATCGACCGGTCCTTGCGCGGCCACTTTCACGTCATCTGGCTGCATCTCGACCCGGCGGCCCTGGCATTGCGCCGGACCCCGCCCGCTCGCCGCGCCCCGGTCATCTTCACCAGCACCCATCCCTCCTGGTGGGACGGCTACCTGACCTGGCCCGTGAACAAGGTGCTGGGCAACCGCGACGGTTACCTGATGATGGATACGCTCTCGCTGCGCCACTACCGCTTCTTCACCTGGGTGGGCGCCTTCGGCATCGACCGGGCCAACCCGCGCGCCGCCCTGGAAAGCGTGGAGTACAGCGCCAACCTGCTCAAGGAGGCGCCCAACCGGGCCATCTGGATCTTCCCGCAGGGCACGATCACGCCGCCCGGCCGCCGCCCGCTGGGCCTCTACCCCGGCGTGGCCCACATCGCGCGCCGCCTGCCCGTGTGCGAGATCGTGCCGGTGGTCTGGCGGCTGGCCTACCGCTACGAGCAGCGCGCCGAGATCTTCATCCGCGTGGGCGCGCCCCTGCACCTCGCGGAGACGGAGCGGCGCTCGACCCGCGAGATCACGCGTTGGATCGACGACGCGCTGACGGCGGAGGATGACCGCCTGGCGGACGAACTGACCAACGGCGACATCTCGCGCCCGCTGCCCGGCTACGTGCCGCTGATGCGGGGCCGCGCCTCGATCAACCGCGTCTGGGAACAGGTGCAGCGCGCCGCCATCCGCCTGGTGGGGCGCGATCCCGGTCCCCCGGCGCCGTGAGCGACCTGCTCGCCGCGCTGTCGCCGCTGGGTGTCTACCACGCCGTCGTCCTGTCGTTCCTGCTGGCGCTGTTCGGCCTGCTGCTGATCAACATGCGCGTACTGCCGGACATCCGGCGCTATCCGCCGCCCGCCGCCGCGGCGGCGCCCTTCGTCTCCGTGCTGGTGCCGGCCCGCGACGAGGCAGCGCATATCGAAGCCTGCATCCGGGGCCTGCTGGCCTCCAACTACCCCGCCTTTGAGGTCGTGGCGCTGGACGACCACTCCAGCGACGGCACCGGCGCCATCCTGGCCCGGCTGGCCGCCGCCGATGCCCGGTTGCGGGTGCTGCAAGGCGGCCCGCTGCTGCCCGGCTGGCTGGGCAAGGCCAATGCCTGCCGCCAGTTGGCCGCGGCGGCGCGCGGCGACCTGCTGCTGTTCACCGACGCCGATGTGCGCCATGCCCCCGCGCTGATCGCCCACGCCGTCGCCACCCTGGCCGCGCACGGGGTCGGGCTGCTGTCCATCTTCCCGGACCAGATCACCGGCACCCTGGCCGAGCGGCTGATCGTGCCGCTGATGCAGCACTTCGCCGTATACGTGCTGCTGCCGCTGCCGCTGATGACCCGGCTGCGGGCGCCCGCCTTTGCCGCCGCCAACGGCCAGTTCTTGCTCTTTCGCCGCGATGCCTATCTCGCGTGTGGCGGGCACGCTGCCGTGCGCGCCAACGTGCTGGAGGATGTGGGCCTGGCGCGCGCCGTGAAAGCCGCCGGCTACCGCATCGCGCTGGCCGACGGCAACGGGCTGGTCACCTGCCGCATGTACGGCAGCCCCCGCGCGGTCTGGGCCGGGTTCTCCAAGAACCTGTTCGCCTTTTTCAACCGCTCGTGGCTCTTCCTGAGCGCCGCGCTGGCGGCCTGCCTGGTGCTGTGGGTGCTGCCGCCCTTCTGGGCGCTGGCGGCGCTCCTGGGCCTGCTGGCGCCGCCTGGTAGCGCTCCGGCATCGACTGGCGTGGTGCTGGTGGCCCTGCCCGTGGCGCAGTACGCGCTGGCCGTGCTGACGCGCCTGGTGCTGGCCCGGCGCTTCGGCGCCCGGCCCCTGGACACCCTGCTCCACCCGCTGAGCGTCGCCCTGCTGCTGGCGATCAGCCTCAATTCGGCCCGCCAGAGCCGCCGCGGCGGCGTGACCTGGAAGGGCCGCCCGGTCGGCTAACTGCGCGCCGGGAAGGCATTAGATCCTCACCGCGAAGGCGCGAAGAACGCGAAGATTCTTTGTATTAATTTCGTTCTTCGCGCTCTTCGCGCCTTCGCGGTGAAGATACGTCGCGTATGCGCGGCAGTAGGGCGGTGTTGACGGGGGATACCGGGCGGCTTATAATGCGGGCGCAAACTGCCGTGCTGCGTGGGCTATCGCAAAGGAGCCGCCCCATGGCGATGACCGTGACCGAGCGCAATATTCGCCGCTGGCTGGAGCATGTGCTGGCCGAGAACCGCCGCGACCTGGACCGGCTCATCGCCACGCTGGCCGGCGACGCGGTCTACGAGATCGTGCCGCTGAAGAAGTTCTGGCGCGGCAAGGACGAGATCCGCGAGTTCTACCTGGGGCTGTGGACGGCGCTGCCCGACGTGAAGCTGGACCTGCGCTCGCGGGTGGCCGATGAGCATTACGTGGTCGAGGAGTCACATGTGCGTGGCACGCACACCGGGCCGCTGTTCGGCATCCCACCCAGCGGGCGCTACATCGAGTTCGATCTGGTGATCTACTTCCCCTTCCGCAACGGCGAGATCCTCGGCGAACGCCTCTACCTCGACGTGAACAGCATCACCGGCCAGGTGGAGTGATGCGGACGGGGCCGCTTACTTCCAGCCCAACTCGCGCAGGGCCGGGATCAGCACCTGCTGGCTGACCAGTTGCGACAGCTTCTTGGCCCCCACGCGGTTCATGTGGTGGGTGTCGGCGAAGTCGTCGGGCTCGGTCCAGAGGTCGTGGTTGTTGTAGTCCACAAACTCCACCCCGTATTTGGCCGTGATCGTCTTCAGATAACTGCGGTAAGAGTCGTAGCCGCCGGGCGGCAGGAAGGTCTCGTGGACCCGCGTGACCGGCATGTTGATCACGATCATGCGGATGCCGCGGGCCTGGGCCAGTTGCAGCAGTTGCTCGAAGCGGTCGGCCTCGTAGCCCTGCACCGTGTAGTTCCGCACGTAGCCGGGGTCGTCGAGGTAGGTATAGCGCATCTTGCGCACGTCAATCGAGTTCATGACGTGGTTGATGGGGATAAAGCCCAGCGCGTCCTCGACCGGCGCGTCGGACGTGGCGCTGCCGTCGGGATAGAGCGTGTCGGGGATCAGGATGTTGAGCGCGTTGCGGTAGCGGTAGAGCTGCCAGACCCGGCCCAGCAGGAAGCTGAGTTGCATGTCGATGTGCCGGCTCATGTCCGGGAAGATGTCGCCATAGTCGCCCAGCGTCGCCAGTTCGTCGGCATAGTTCCAACGCTCGACCTTCGAGTTGGGGTTGAACTCGAATTCGGTCGCCCCGTAGATGATCAGCTTGGGTTGCTTGTTGCTCTGGATGATGTTTTTCAGCAGCCAGTAGTTGGGCTGGGGCGTGCCGCCCACCAGGCCCAGGTTCAGCACCGTGACCGGCTGCTGGAACTGGGCCTTCGCCCGGTTCACGAGCAGGGAGGGGTCAAGGCCCGCCTGCACGCGCGAGTTGCCCATCAAGATCACGTCGGGCGTGGTGGGAAAGCCGTGGTAGAGCGCCACGCGGCCGATGGCGGTCGAGGCTTTCGAGCTTTTATCGAACAGGGACAACGGCTCGACGCCCACGGCCACCACCACATCGACCACGATCAGCAGGGCCAGCACCACCAGGGCCTGCGGCAGCAGCCGGCGGCGGATGAGGCTCCAGCCGCCAGGGGCACGTTCGGGCGCGGCGGGGGGCGTTTCGGTTGTCTCGATCAAACCGGCCATGGTGCGACGGTATCCTCTAGAACTGGAAATAGATAAAACGCTGGGCGTCCGCCGGGAACACAACCATCCAGACGAGCGCGGCGGCATAGAGCACCGGCCGCAGGTTCCAGGCGGTGTGCTGGATGGCGCTCCAGCGGGCACTCGACAGCGTGCGCTGCAGCCACCCGGCACCCCCCACCAGCACGAAATAGCCGATGACGACCGCGATCACCAGCGTGATGTCGTTCTGGCTGTAGACCGGGTCGCCGCTCACCGGCACGAACATGCGGCTGAACATCTGCCCGGCGGCGGCCAGGGTATCGGCGCGGAACAGCACCCAGCCGATGCAGGTGAACTGGAAGGTGAGCGCCACGGCCAGCAGCGTGCCGATGGGCGCGCGCCAGCGGGCGACCCGGCTGGGCGGCGGGGCCTCGCCGGGGAACGGGTCGCCTTTGCGCGGCAGGATACCCCGGTCGCCCAGCCAGCGCAGCCCGGCCAGCCCCACGCCCTGGAACGATCCCCAGATGAGGAAGTGCCAGGCGGCGCCGTGCCACATGCCGCCCAGGGCCATAGTCAGGAACAGGTTGCGGTACGTCTCCAGCCGGGTGCCTCGTGAGCCGCCCAGCGGGATGAACAGGTAGTCGCGCAGCCACGACGACAGCGACATGTGCCAGCGCCGCCAGAAATCCGACAGGTTGCGCGCCAGGTAGGGCGCGGCGAAGTTCTCGGGCACGGTGAAGCCGAACAATTGCGCCGACCCCCGCCCGATGTCGGTGTAGCCCGAGAAGTCGAAGAAGATCTGGAACGCGAAGGCATAGACCGCGATCCAGGTCTCGGCGCTGCTCAGGCTGGTCGGGTTGTCAAAGCCCAGGTTGGCGATGCGCGCCAGCGAGTCGGCCAGGATCACCTTCTTGAACAGGCCGCGCAGGATCAGGAACAGGCCGTCGTAGGCCAGGGCCAGGTTGAAGGGCGGATATTCCTGCAACTGATGGACGAACGCCTGGTAGCGCTTGATCGGCCCGGCGATCTGCGTGGGGAAGAAGGCGGCGAACAGCGCGAACTGCACAAAGTTGCGCACGGGCGGGCTGCCGCGCCAGACATCGACCACATAGTGGATGAACTCGAAGGTGAAGAACGAGATGCCCAACGGCAACAGGATGTTCGCCGTCGCGAAGTCGAGTCCGGCAGCGCTCGCCGTGCCGATGAAGAAGTTGGCGTACTTGAAATAGCCGAGCACCCCCAGGTCGACGGCGACGGCCAGGGCCAGCCAGACGCGGCTGCGTTGCCGGGCGATGAGGAAGCCGAAGCCGTAGTTGACCACCGTAAGCGCCAGGATCAGTCCGATGTAGGCGGGGATCCAGTTCATGTAGAACAGGTAGCTGGCAACCAGCAGAAGCGGGTACCGGATGCGCCGGGGCACGACCCAGAACAGGATCACCACCAGCGGGAGGAAAAAAGCGTAATAGATACTGTTGA
Source organism: uncultured bacterium (assembly GCA_966434075.1). GTDB lineage: Bacteria > Chloroflexota > Chloroflexia > QHBQ01 > JAICKM01 > JAICKM01. The sequence continues at coordinate 7,769 of CBJNAR010000013.1, read as the reverse complement.
ACAACATGCGCGGCGCGACTCCTCGGCGATATCGGGCAATTATACCACCCTGGATCGAGCAATGTCCAGAGCCGGCACGAGTGGTCAGTGGTCAGTGGTCAGTGGTCAGTAGCGCGAAGGCATCGCAGCAGCCGATCCATTGTAGGGGCCGGTTTCAAACCGGCTCGTGGCCGCCCAGGACATACAGATGCCTGTGTAGGGGCCGGTTTGAAACCGGCCCGTGGCTGACCACGGGGGCAGGCCGGTTTGAAACCGGCCCCTACAACGCCAAATCACAGGCGGACGTACCCAAGAATCTCCGCTGGAGGCGGCAGGCCGGTTTAAAACCGGCCCCTACAGCGCAAAAGTAGACTCCACGCTGCACTTGGCGGCGCAGGGGCGCGGAACTCAGGACGCTGCGGGCACAGGGGGCAGATCGGGCGTGGGGTAGCTGAGGTGGTAGCCCTGGGCGTAGGTGACGCCGATGGCGCGCACGATGTCCAGGGTGGCCGCGTCTTCCACGAAGATGGCGACTGTTTCCTTGCCCAGGGCGCGAGCCAGGGTGTGGATCGCCCGCACGATCTCCCGCGTGCTGGGGTCAGGCACCAGCATGCGGATGAACGAGCCGTCGATCTTGACCTGGTCCACCGGCAGATGGCGCAGGTAGGTCAGCGAGGCAAAGCCGGTGCCGAACTCGTCGAGCACGAAGCGGCAGCCCAGGTCGGTCAACCGGCGGATCCAGTGCTCGGCGCGGCGCAGATCCTGGAGCACGGCGGCCTCGCTCATGGCGAAGGCCAGGCGCGCGGGCGCCACGGCCTGATCCCGCAATTGCTCGCCAATATGGTCGAGCAACGCCTCGTCCGCCGGGCTGTAGGCGGAGAGGTTCACGGTCAGGCGAATGGCGGGGTGCGCGGCCAGGGTGCGCACCGCTTCCTGCACCATCCAGCGGTCCAGCAGCGGCATCAGCCCGAAGCGCTCGGCGGCGGGCAGAAAGCCGCCCGGTTGGATCAGCGTGCCATCCTCGGCGCGCATCCGCAGCAGCGCCTCATAATCGACCACCGTGGCGTCGCCCACGCGCAGCACCGGCTGGAAGTAGAAGAGCATCCGGTCGTCACGCAGGGCGTCCTTGATGCGGCGCGCCCACTGGTGGGCCTCGGTCAGCCGGACGAGGTTTTCGGCGTCGGGCTGGAAGCGGATGATGCGGTTGCGCCCCTGTTCCTTGGCCGTATACATGGCGATGTCACCCTCGGCCAGCAGCACGTCCGCTGGTTGCTGCCCATCGATCGGCACCAGGCCGATGCTCAGGCCCAGGTCGAAGCGGTGCCCCTGGAGAATGAAGGGGAACTCGGCGATCCCGGCGCGCATCCGCTCGGCGATGGCCGCGGCGGGTTCCACCGCCAGCCCTTCCAGCAGCACCGCGAACTCGTCGCCGCCCACCCGCGCCAGCAGGTCGCCCTGGCGCAACTGCTCGGACAGGATCTGCGTCAGGATGATCAGCAACTGGTCGCCCGCCGCGTGGCCCAGGGTGTCGTTGACGATCTTGAAGTTGTCCAGGTCGAGGAACAGCAGGCTGCTCACCCGGCCCCGGCGCGCGTGCTGCGCCGCCCGCTCCAGGGCTTCTTCCAGGGTCTGCCGGTTGGGCAGATTGGTCAGCAGGTCGTGGCTGGCCTGGTGGCGCAGGCGCTCCTCGTGCTGTTTGCGCTCGGTAATATCCTCGCCCACACTGAGAAAGTGCGTGATCGCGCCGGCCGCGTCGCGCACCGGGCTGATCGTTTCTTCCTCGATATAGAGGCTGCCGTCTTTGCGCCGGTTGATCAGTTCGCCGTGCCAGACGGCGCCATCCTGGATGGCCGTCCAGCGCTCCTGGTAGGACAGGCCGTTCTGCTGGCCGCCCTGGTAGAGCCGCAGCGGGCTCTCCAGCACCTCGGCCACGGCATAGCCCGTCATCCGGCTGAAGGCCGGGTTGGCCCAGGTAATCATGCCCTCGCGGTCGGTGAGCACCATGGCGTGGGCGGCGGCTTCCAGCGCCAGGACCGGGACGGGCTGCGGCCCGGCCCCGTTGGCGGCCGGGGCGGCGACCCGCGGGGAAGCGGTCGCGCGGGCCAGGATGGTGTGGAACTCCGGCGCCCGGCAGGCCAGCGCATCGTGCGCCTCGCGCAGCCACTCGGTGCCCCAGGACGGCGCGCCCGGCGGGCGGATGAGCAGCAGCGCGAACCCCGCGCCGAAGGCGGTCTCGTCCAGCGGGCTGAGCAACACCTCGACCGTGCGCCCGCCGCCGCTGGGATCGGGCACGGCCAGGGTCAGCAGGCCGGCGGCGGTGCGGCGGGTGGCCGCGCGGCGAGCCGAGCCGCGGACGCGCGCCGGGCGGGTCGCCGGGGCCAGGACCGCCGCCGCCAGCGCCCGCAGGCTGCGATCCTCCGCTTCCAGGGGGATCTCCGCGAGCAGCGCGCGCGCGGCGCTATTGCCCAGCACGATGGTGCCTTGCTGGACATCGAGAACCAGGGCCGCGCAGGGAAGCTCGTCGAAGGCATCCGGTACAGCGGGACCGGGTAGGTGCATGGAGTGAGCCTCATCCCGCCCCCGACTCGATCCCGCCGGGGCCAGGCCGGGCGGAAGGAGCAGGCGCGGAAGCCGTGCGATGCTACTAAGGCGCCGGGGGGCCAGGCTTGACGGCGGCCACCGGGCTAGTCGTATAAGAAGCGGTGCTGGGTGAAGGCCAGGGCCACGCCACATTCGCCGTCCTGGCCCGGTTCGGTGCGCACGACGACCCCGCGAGTGGCGATACGCGGCGCGGGCACGGCATCGCCCAGCGCCGTGGCGAGGCGCACGATGGCGAAAAGCTGGACCCCCTGGGCCACCGGCCGCGGCAGATGAACAAAGAGTCCCCCGGCCCCCAGATTGTCGATCAGCGTATTGACCTCGAATGCCTCGCCGTTGGCGTCGATGCCGCGCACGGTCGCCGGGTAGGCGATCTGCACGCGCGGCTTGTCGCGGCGCTCGACCCAGATCTCGGGAGTCCCCGTCATCCCGCTACCTCCCGCCAACATGGAGGCTGGTGCCCGATAGGCCGCCTCCCGGCCGGTTTCCCCAAACCGCCCCCCGCGCCGGGGCGCGGTCATATGCTATTCTCGCGTTTCGACATTGTCGCCAAACGCCTGCGGCGACAGCACGGCATCGAGCCGGCTCAGCCGGGCCTTCAAATCGCGGGCCGTGGGCCGTTCGGCGGCCCGCCGGCGCACCATCTGCATGATAATCGTGTCCAGCATCGGCGGCACATCCGGCACCAGCGTCGTGATCGGCGGGAAATTGGTCAGCGTGCTCAACTCGGCCAGACTGACCTTCGCCAGGTTGGTGAAGGCGGCGCGCGGGTTGCGCCCGGTGATCAGGTGGTGCATGGTCGCGCCCAGGGCAAAAATATCCGACGCGGGACCGGGATGGCCCTCCCACTGTTCCATGGGCGTATAGCCGGGGCTGCCGAAAGCCGACGAGCGCGAGGGCACATAGGCCGGCATGCGCACGGTGGCACGCGCCAGCCCGAAGTCGACCAGGGCGACCTGCCCATCGGGGCGGCGCACCAGGTTCGAGGGCTTGATATCGCCGTGGATGATCGGGTCGGGATGCAGGCCGTGGATCGTCGCCAGCACGTCGACCACCTGGCGCAGGTAATCGATCACCTCGGGCACGGGGAGGATGCCGCCGCGATCCGCCAGATATTGCTGCAGATTCTGACCGGGCACAAATTCCAGAACCAGGTAGAACGAGCCGCTGTCCATAAACGAGTCATAGTAGCGCGGGATCGCCGGATGTTCGCGGCTGAGCCGGGCCAGCAGGCGCGCTTCTTCGTGGAACATCGCTTCGGCGGTGGCGCGCGCTTTGCGGTTGGGCGGGCTGCGCAGTTCCTTGACGGCGCGCAGGCCGCCGGTCGAGGTGGCTTCGGCCAGGTACAGGCTCGCCATGCCGCCGCGGTCAAGGCGCCGGATCACGCGGAAGTCGCCGTTGCGCAGCAGCTTACCCTCGACGGGCGGCAGCGGCCCCAGCAGGCAGCCGCAGACCGGACACGCGGGCGCCGGTTGCGGCAGCACGTGCCCGCAACGAGGGCACTGTGTGAAAGGGTTCATAGGCTCTGGATATCCTGCTTCCCGCCGGACAATGCAGCCTCCATGCCGCGCGGGAGAACGGTATTTATGATTCGCTGGTTCGGGCGTATCCGGGCAAATTATCTCGTACTTCAGTATATGCGCGGCTGCTGTTACTGTCAACACGCACCGGCAGGCGCAACGTGTGGCGACGCCGGAGCGCAAGGATCAGGCGGATGGCGACGCGGCGTAATTTTTCGCCGTGCACAGCCATTATAATAGTAGAACCCCGCCGGTACAAGGGGCGGGCGAATCGCGCCTGGGCGCCCTCGGCCCCCGGTGCGCCGCCGGTTGACCCCATATCGTATAATCAGGTATGATGATCAGGCAGCCTCGATTGGGCAATGGCACACCGGGGCCGGCCTGGGGCGCGACGGCAGGCCGGCGAGAGAGCCGTATGAGCAAGCAGCGAACAAGGGCCGCCAGGCGACGAACAGCACCGCGCGGGGTCCGGCGGGGTAGCGCCCTGCTGGAACTGGCCCTGGTGCTGCCCTTTCTTGCTGCGTTGCTCCTGGGCGTCGCCGACATTGCGCGCGCCTACGGCGAGCAGGTGGCGATCGCGGAAGCCGCGCACCAGGGCGCGCGCGCCTGGGTACTCACCGGCGGCAACGACGCCACAGCGGTCCAGGCGGCCATCGACAACGCGATTAACGATCCCGATCTCAGCGGGCGCATCACACGCTTGAATATTTGCCGCGATCCCAGTTGTGCGCCTGACTATACGCCCGGTGCCGTGACCGTGCGCATTACCTATCGCTATAATCTGCTGTTCGGCTTCTTCGACGATATCGTTGGCGGCAATCAGTTGGTGTTCTCGAACAGCGCGACGATGCCTCTGGGTGTCACCGGCCCCTAGCCCCTGCGGCCCCAAGGACCCTTATGCTGCGTGCTACTCTGTTTCCCCTGCCGACCCGCCACGGACGCCGCGGCCAGGCGATGGTCGAGTTTGCGCTGACCGCCACGCTGCTGTTCCTGCTGGTGTTCGCCATTATCGAGGTGTCGCGGGCCATCCTGATCATCAACACGCTCAGCAACGGGGTGCGCGAAGCCGCGCATTATGCCGCCTTGCACCCGGAGCTCAACGCGGCCACGCTGACCGCGAACGCGCACAACGGGGTGGCAGATGCCGGCCTGGGCCTGGCCGATCCCGCCACCCTCCAGGTGCAGGTCGATTGCCCAAGCTGTCGCGGCGGCCCGGCTGAGTGCATCGACCCAGCCTTGCTGGCGCCACCGGCGGCGGGCCCGGCCTGCGATGCGCTGGCGCAGCGGCTGACGGTGACGGCCACCGTGGCCTACACCTTCACCACGGTCGCGCCGATCCCCGGCCTGACCAACGGGATCCCGATTGTGTTTTCCTCCACGGCCCAACGGGAGCGCTGATATGGGAAAGACGCGCGTGTTGCTCCGGGCCCGCGCTCGTCGCGGGCAGACTATCGTCATCGTCGCGCTCAGCGCGCTGGTGCTCATCGGCCTGGTGGCGCTCGCGGTCGACGGCGGCAACGCGCTGGTGCAACGGCGCAACATGCAGAACGCCGCTGATGCCGCCGCCCAGGCGGCCGCCCAACTTTTGCAGACCAACATGACGACGGCCTGCATCCCCGCCGGCTGCCAGCCCTCGTATCTGCTAACGAACCAGGATGTTTATAACCGAGTGCAGGAGTTGGTGGCGGCAAACGGCGCGCAGACTTTTACGCTGCAATATCATATCGGTTCTAGTGGTCTAGGGAGCGGCTACGGTCAACCTGTTACACCTTCAACATCACCAGTGCCGAGCGGCGTAAATGGGTCTACTGTAGATGGAGTGCTCGTCACCGCGGGTATTTCGGCGACCACGACGTTTGCCCAGGCGATCAACATCCCCTATATTCCGGTGCAAGCCGTGGCCGCCGCCCGTCTCTACCCGACCTGCGTGCCCACGGACCTGACCGGCGCGGTGCTGCCTCTGACCCGCTTCCGCCCGGCCCTGGAAACCGAATTGAGCGGCACCCAGGGCGTGCGCAACGACCTGTGCCACCCGCTCAAGCTCTGGGACTGGCATCCCGGCGGCACCGACGTGCCCGTGGGCGACTTCTCGAACGTCATCTCGTTCAACGACACCCAGTTTCACAATAACCCGCGCACCTTTACCGGCCTGGATGGGCGCAACGGTCCGCCACCCCCGGCCCCACCTAACGGAGGGCTCGGCGATTACATCCCGGATAGCGGCGGTGCCCCCACGGCCACCTGCAACTTCGCCAATGACCCCTGCGCTTTTATGGATGGATCACTGACCTCCGGCCGGGACCCAAACGACATAATGGACTGGATATTCTGGCAATGGGGCCTGGCGCCGTCCGGCGGGGTCATATCCACGACGCATGAGTGGGATCCGACCACTAATACGCATGGTACCTGGTATCCCGCCAACCGCGGCAATGACGGCGGCACGAACGGCGGCGCCTGCTGCGTGCGGCCCGGCGACTGGACCGATGTGTATCAAACCAGCGATATTGGCGTGGCTACCAACGACTACATCCAGGATGCCGTTAGCGACCTTGCGCACTACAAGCCCACTTCCTCACTAACCGGGTTGAATTGGGGTAAGGGCATCGACGCTAACCTGTATCTTTGGGGCCTGTCCCTCGACGCCTACAACGCCGGCGGGGATGACGATAAGAGCGCGCAGATCTGGTTGGATAATGTGCCCAACCCCAATAATGATCCGAATTGCGGCATCTTCCCGAATCCACCCTGCACGTATCCACCCTATACCGGCTGGGAAGACCTGACTGTGTTCGGTACCTACGGGAGCTATGGCGTCAACACGGCGTACTCCAGTTTGCCGCCGGCCCCGCAGATCAACCGGGTCCGCTTTACACGCGCCGTGCGGGTGCGGCTGTACGAAAACTTGAACAGCGAAGCGGGAGTCGTGTCGGCGTACTGTCCGACCTTGCCGAACATGGGCGACCCCGCGAACTACAACACAGTCTGGGGGTACGTGATGAACGTGCCGCTGCCGGGGCCGACGGACGCCGCGCTGTGCTCGGCGCCGGGTACCTGGATGCCCGGCGGGGGCGTCTATGTCCGCCTGATCGACCCGAGCGCGCCATGAGTGGCCCGGCGCGCAGCGTAACCGGCGGAGGGGCGGCGGATTGTAGTATAATAGTCCTAAGTTTCACCTATCCACGGGCCGGGATGGCGCGGCCCCATACCGCGAGCGCCTGGCGGGTTGGACCCGCCGTTGCCCGGCCTCCGAGTGCCTACCCGAGGAGAAGCGTTCCTTGATGAGACGACGCGGCTTGCTGTTGATGCTGGCTGGCCTGATCGCGGCCGTCGCCGCCGGTGTAATGATTTTCTCGCTCAGCCAATCGATCACGCCTCCCACGGGGACGGGCACGCCTCAGGCTGCCGCGCCCACGGCCACCCCGTTCCCGTCGCAGATCGTCGTGCTGGCGGCGCGCGATCTCCCGCTGCATACCGTGATCGCCCCCGCCGACGTGGTGACGCGCGAGTTTCCGGTGGGCCTGGTGCCCGCCGACGCCTTCAGCAGCCCGACCCAGGTGCTGAGCCAGACGGCGACGACGCAGGTCTTCGCCGGGGAGGTCCTGCTACGGCGCCAGTTTGTTGCCGCGGGCGGCAACGCGACGGCCTCAGCTTCGCTGCCCGCCGGCAAGG
>CBJNAR010000012.1:0-14172 GCA_966434075.1 uncultured bacterium | reverse complement strand
GGGCAGCAGGCTGAGGAAGCGGCTCATGATGGCGTCTGCGGCCTTGACCGAGATCTGCTGGCTGATAATCGACTCGGCGAGCGCACCGAACAGATCGACCTGCCGCGACAGCGTACAAGGGCCGGTGGTCGTGATGATCTGGGCCAGCACGGGGTCGGCGCCGGCCAGGTGCGTCTCGGCGGCGGCCAGCACGTCGCGCGCCAGGGGCGTGTGGGTGGTCATGCGGGTCTCACAAAAAGCGAGGCGCACCGGTCAGGTCCGGCTGCCCCGCTGTAGGGGCCGGTTCACAACCGGCCCGTCATCTACCCGGCAGGCGGGTGCTGCAAATCCGCGCTGTAGGGGCCGGTTTCAAACCGGCCCACCGTCTATCCGCCAAGCCAGTGATGCAGATCCGCGCTGTAGGGGCCGGTTTCAAACCGGCCCGCCGCTGCCTAGTACGCGCTGCCGCGCAGCAGTTGCACCACGGTGCGGGCGATAATCTTCAGGTCGAAGAGCAGCGACCAGCGCTCGACATAGTCCAGGTCGTAGCGCGTGCGCTCCTCGATAGACGTGTCGCCGCGCAGACCGTTGACTTGCGCCCAGCCGGTGATGCCGGCCTTCTCGCGATGGCGGCGCATATAGCGCGGGATGGTCAGGCTGAACTGCTGCACAAAGTAGAGTTGCTCCGGGCGCGGACCGACCACGCTCATTTCGCCCAGCAGCACGTTGATGAACTGCGGGAGTTCGTCGAGCGAGAAGCGGCGCAGCCACTTGCCGCTGCGCGTGCGGCGCGGGTCGCCCTCGACTGTCCAGCCCGGCCCGCTCACGTCGGTGCGCATCGTGCGGAACTTGATCACGTGGATAATCTTGCCGTCGAGACCCACCCGCTCCTGGATGAAGAAAACCGGCCCCGGCGAGTCCAGCTTGACGATCAGCGCGATGAGCAGCAGCAGCGGCGAGGAGACCACCAGCACGGCGGCGCTGAAGACCATGTCGAACGCGCGCTTGAGCACGCGGTTCCACCCGCGCAGCGCCACGTCGCGCACATTGTACATCGGGATGCCGCCGAGCAGGCCCAGGTTCACTTCGGGTTCGATCATCAACTGGACAATATCGGGATAGAGCTTGATCGAGACGTTGGCGTCCTGGCAGTTGGAGACGATGTCGAACAACTCGGCGGGGGTGGCGCCGGGCATTGCCACGATCACCTCGTCGGCGCGGTACTCGCGGGCCACGCGCTCGATATCCTCGACCCGGCCCAGCACCGGCGTATCCCAGACGGCGCGCTCCTCGGTCAGGCGGGGCGGCTCGATCATGCCCAGGATGCGGTAGCCCAGCTCCGGACGCGCCTGCATGCGGTCCAGGATCGTGCGGGCGGCGTCGCCCTGGCCGATGACCAGTACACGTTGCAGGCTCACCCCGCGCTGGCGCAGGTAGCCCACCGCGACGCTATAGATCAACCGGCCCGTAGCGGCAAAGATAATGCAGAAAAACCAGCCGAAGACGAGAATCAGCCGGGAGTAAATAAAGCGGTCGCCCAGCAGCACCGAGTTGACGGCGATGGACCCGACGGTGCCCATGGAGATCGCCGCGGTCAGCTTGTAGAACTCGTCGACGCGCGAGGCGCCGCGGCTGAGGCGGTAGAGGCCGCTCATGTTGAAGGCCAGCAGCAGGCAGAGCAGCGTGGTGCCGAGCATGAGCGAGTAGGTCTCGACGGACGGCGAGGTGTAATCCGGAGCAATGTCGGTCTCGAACCGCAGCTTGTAGGCAAGCACGAGCGCGCTCAGCAGCGCCAGCATATCGATGATCGTCTGCGCAACGATCAGGATGAGCGGGCTTTTACGCATATTCTGCGTCGCTTGCAGCGGCGATGCTACGGCGCCGGTCTCCAGGTTGTCCGGGGCGGCGGGCCTGGGTGGGGCAGTGCGCCGCCCGACCGGAGCTTCCGTCGCCGGGGTGGCCAGCCGTGTCTTCGTGTGTGCCGGTTCGGCGACGGCCAATCCGCCGCCATGCTTTCCGTTGAACCGTTCCTGGCGGTGCAACTGGTATTTCCCGTTGCTCATAATTCCGATCCTGCTTTATGCCCGATTTAGCTAACGCGCTTTTGTTCGGCGGGCCGCGTGGCATTGAGCGCCAGCGCCAGCGCTCCGCGCAAGGTAATTCCCAGCCGCACCAGTATATTGATCAGGCTATTGTATTTATCCGCATAATGTTTCACATAAAAGACATGCATGGCGCGATAGAACTCGCGGATCGACCGCGTGCTGCGCTTGCGGCTGCTGGCACCCTTGATATGCAGCACCGTCACCGCCGGGTTGTAGAAGACCTGCCAGCCGCGCGCCTTGATGCGGTAGGCCAGGTCCAGGTCTTCGCCATACATGAAGAAACGCTCGTCAAACAGCCCGGCCTGGCCCAGCGCCGTGCCGCGCACCAGCATGAAGGCCCCCATCACCGAATCGACCTCGGCGAGCGCATCCTCGCGCAGATGGGTCAGGTTGTAGCGCGCGATGAGCGGATGGCGCGGGAATAGACGGGAGAGGCCGGTGAGCTTGAACAACGAGTTGAGCGGCGTGGGGAAGGCACGTCGGCACGCCAGGTCCAGCGTGCCGTCAGGCTTCTCCATGCGCGGGCCCACGACGCCGGCCTGCGGCGTGCGCTCCAGAAAATCGACCATGACTTCGAGCGCGTCGGGCGGCAGCACCGTGTCCGGGTTGAGGAAGAGAATGTAGTCGGTACTGAATCGGATGCCCGCATCGCCCTGCTCGGGGATCTCGCTCGCGGGTTGCTGGGGCGACGCCGGGCGCGGCGGCACGGCAAGCGCGCGCAGCGCGATATTGTTGGCATAGCCGAAGCCGCCGTTGTGCGCGCTCTCCAGCAGCGTCACCTGCGGATATTGGGTACGAACCAGCTCTACGCTGCCGTCGGTGCTGTTGTTATCAACCAGGGTAACGTGGAACGGATAACGGCAACGGCTGGCAAACACCGAATCTAAACAGCCCGTCAGTAGTTCGCGCGTATTGTAATTGACAATCACGAGAGCCAGGCTAGGCATAGGGCGATTATACCAGAATTCGCAATGATGGGTGATGGGTCAATAGCGGCCTGTAACCACCAGAAGATCCCTCTATCTGGCAGAACAGCCGCACTTTCGCCTCAAGTCCGGCAAGATCGGGGCCAAGGCGCCCGCGAAGGGGGGGCCGCTGCCCAGGTCTCAATTCCGTCAATAATAAAACGAGCCGGCATGCCGCAGGTCGCACAATCCGACCCTTTCATTCTACCAACGGTAGTCGGAAAGTTCCTCAGCCTCTCGGCGGAGACTGCGGGGGGACTTTCACCGGGCCGGACACGGGGCAGGGGTGGCACGGCGGCCACCCCCGCATGAATCCGCGCTGACCGGATGCGCCGTCAGCGCGCGCTGCCGAGCGTGATCTTATGCAAGCCGTCGTCCGTGGCGGCATAGAGCACCACCTGCTCACTACTGGAGCCCTGTTCGCGGGTGACGAACAACTGGTGGATGGCGGCCCCGCCCAGGTCGCCGCCGAAGCGGGTCCAGACCGTGCCGAAGTCTTTGCTGCTGAAGACCCCCGCGGCGGGCTGGCTCTCGGTGCCGAAGCTTCCGGTGTAGAGTTCGACCAGGGTGCCGGCGTTGCTGTACTGGGCCGCCAGGCTCGAAAGCTGGTAGGCGCCCTGCGACCCGGCGGCCGTGTTGTGCGCGGCATCCAACCCGGTCACATCGGGCGTCCAGGTCTGGCCGCTGTCGGTGGTCAGCAGCACGCCGTTCTGCGAGAGCGCCCAGGCGCGCGACGGTTTCTGGTCATCGACCAGAATGTCGCTCACGCCGGCATAGTCGGCGTCGGGGCCGGACCAGGTTTTGCCGTCGTCGGTGCTGACGCGGATGCGGCTCGTGCCGCCTTCGCTCACGTAGACGGCGTAGATCATGCTGCCGTTTGATGCGGGCACGCGCACCTCATCGCCGACGAAATTCTTGAGCCGCGCCTGCACGGCATCGGTGAGCGGCGCCCAGGTCTGCCCGCCGTCGGTGCTGCGCACCACGCCTTGGCAAGACATGGCCGTCAGGCGTTCGGGATTCTGCGAGTCGATCTGGATGGACGCGGGCGCCTCTTTGAGCGGGGTCCAGTTGAGGCCGCCGTCGTCGCTGCGGAACTGGCCGCCGGGCGGCCCGCCGTAGCAGTTGGCACCGCTGCCCGCGAAGAGGGTTTGCGGCTTGCTCGCGCTGGCGTGGATTTCCTCCACCGTGGTCGAATTGCCCAGGCTGAGTTGCGTCCAGGTGGCGCCGTCATCATCCGAGCGATACAGGCCGGTGCCGCCCGCGTAGACCGGGCTGCCCGCCTTGCCGCTGCCGCCCACGGCGAACAACTCCTGGCCGGTGAGCCCCACCAGTTGCCACGTGAGGCCCGGCGTGGTGTTGCCGGTGCGCCGGGCGGTCGGCGCGGCGACCGGGGTGGCGCTGGGGAGCGGGGTGGCGGTGGGCGGCAGGGCGGTATTCGTCGGCCCGCTCGGCACGGTCCCGGTGACCGTGCCGGTGACACCGCTCACCGGCGTCGGGGTCGGCGCCGCAGGTCCCCCGCCGAAGTCACAGGCGGTGAGCAGAGCCACCCCGCACGCGAGGGTGGCCGCGAAGGCCCCCAGGGGCCTGAACGTTTTGCCGGCTCGTATGCTCATCGCAACTATCCTCCACGTAGCTGTCAGCCGTCAGCCGTCAGCCGTCAGAAACTGCCCCGTCACCGGGCCGGGCTATGCGAAGATTAGCCGACTGCCGAAAGGCTACGAGACGTAGCTGACGGCTGACGGCTGATAGCTGACGGCTCGTTAAAATCCTGCTTCGCCGATGGCGGTGCGCAGGGCCTGGGCCGACTTGCCCATGGCCTCCTGCTCGGCGGGCGTCAACTGCGGCGCGGCGACGCCCAGTACCCCCGCGCGCCCCACCACCGCCGGCAGGCTGATGAAGACATCCTGCATCCCGAACGGCCCAGCCACCAGGGTGGACACGGGCAGCACGGCATGCTCGTCCCGCAGGATCGCTTTGACCAGCGTCATCACGCAGACGCCGATGCCGTAGAAGGTGGCGCCCTTGCGCGCGATCACATCGGCGCCGCCCTTCTTCACCCGCCCGGCGATATCGGCCTCGACTTCCGCGCTCCAGGGGATGCCCGCCGCCTGACAGAACTCGGCCACCGGCAGCCCGCCGACGCGCACCTGGCTCCAGGTGGTCACCTGCGACTCGCCGTGCTCGCCCAGCGTGTAGCCCTCGACGCTGCTCGGCGCAACGTTGCAGTGCTGGCCGACCATGTAGCGCAGGCGGGCCGTCTCCAGCAACGTACCTGTGGCAATGATCTGCTGGGCCGGGAAATCGGCCAGCTTGTAGGCGGCGTAGGCCATCACGTCCACCGGGTTGGCGACCATGACGATGACGGCGTCCTGGCGGTGGTCCTTGATGCCGTCCATGACGCCGCGCATGATGCCGGCATTGCGCTGCAACAGGTCCATGCGCGTCTCGCCGGGCTTGCGCGCGGTGCCCGCCGTGATCACCACCACGTCCACGTCGGCGCAGGCGTCGTAATCGGCGGTGCGCACCGTGGTCGGCGGCAAGAAGGCCACGCCGTGCGAGATGTCCATCGCCTCACCCTCGGCGCGTTCCTTCGCCACATCGATCAGGGTGATCTCCGAGGCCACCCCGCTGTGCGCCAGCGAGTAGGCGCATGCCGACCCCACCTGCCCGGACCCGATAATCGCGACTCGATTGCTGCCCGCGCCCAGCGGCGTGGTTCCATTCTTCGCCATTGAAGACTCCTCCATCTACGTGTCGATTTGTGTATGTATGGCGCAAGGCGCGCCCAACCGGGCGGTCATCGCCGCCTGACTTCCGGCCTATTATAGCACGCTCCCCGCTTCCCGGCTAGACAGGCCCTACACCGCAGTGGGCAGCGTCGTTTATAATGCCTATATTGGGCAATAACACGCTATCCGCCGGGCTACGGCGCGAGAGGAGGCGAACGTGACGGAGACGGGACAAGACGCGCAGCTACTGCTGCTGGCGACCACAAATCAGCACAAGCTCGGGGAGTACCAGGCGCTGTTGGCCGGATTGCCGGTGCGCCTGGCGGCGCTGGCCGACGTGGGCATCACCGACGATGTGGAGGAAGGCGACGAGAGTTTCGTCGCGAACGCACGGCTGAAGGCGGAGACCTACTGGCGGATGGCGCGCGAGCGCGGGCTGCGCGCCTGGGTGCTGGCCGACGACAGCGGGCTGGAGGTGGATGCGCTGGGCGGCGAGCCGGGCGTGCGCAGCACGCGCTGGGCCGGCCCCAACACCACCGCCGCCGAACGCAACACGCGCCTGCTGGCCCGGCTCACCGATGTGCCCATGGAGGAGCGGGGCGCCCGCTTCCGCTGCCTGATCGTGCTGCTGAGTCCCGACGGCACCGAGTACGTCGGCGACGGCACGCTGGAAGGGCGCATCACCTTCGCGCCGCGCCAGCACCCCGGCTACGGCTTCGGCTACGACCCGATCTTCGAGCTACCCGAGCGCGGCCTCACCGTGGGCGAGATCCCGCCCGCCGAGAAAGAGGCCATCAGCCACCGGGGCCGCGCGGGGCGCCAGATCCAGGCGGTGCTGGCCCAAGCGCTCCCCGAACCGCCCGCCGCGCCGGAGTGAAAGCGGCCTCTAGCGGCGCAGGCGCCCCCCCTCGAACGTTTCGAGCGCGTCGATCAACGCCGCCGGCACCGGTACGCTGCGCCGCTGAGTATAGTCGTAGCAGACCTGGACCGAGGTGGCCGCGCAGGCGATATGCTCCGCGCCGCGCCGGGTGATCACCATGCTGTAGTGTAGGGTGAAGCTCTTGGTGCCGATGGCCGTGGCCCGCACCTGCACCGCCAGCCGGTCGGTGAACTCGATGGGCATACGGTAGTCGATTTCGGCGCGAGCCAGGATCATTGTCATCTCGGTGATCGCCCGCATGCCCGCGACCGTGCGCAGGTAGCCCACCCGCGCCATCTCGCAGTAGGTGAGATAGACGGCGTTGTTGACGTGACCCATCGCGTCGATATCGCTGAAGCGGACGACGATCGGGAAGCTATAGCCCCAACTATCCTCGGCGGGCCGGCCCGGTCCACGGTCCAGGCGCTGCCCCTCGATATATACCTCGTGTGATTCCATCGTAGCCTCGATGATAGCGGCTTGCCCGAATGGCTTTGCAGGCGCCAGGGTGGATGGTCGCCACGCCGCCGATCCACTGTAGCGTGGTCGCATAGGCGATGCTGATTAGGTGACCGCGGCTGATGAAGGGCAAGCCTAAATAGAGCGTGGTAGAGGTATTGGTATCGCCATCACCCCACGCATCAAATGTCCTCGCGGGGAAAGGTGGCCCACGCCTCCCGGCGGGCCTCGTCAATATCCTCTGCGGAGGGGGCGGGACCCAAATGGGCAAGAGCGCCCCACCCGTCTTGCCGGGCGGAAGCGCTCTGGGACTGCGTTCCGGCCAGCGCTTGCTCCAATAGGGACGCGATATGCGCGATTAACCGTACCTGGTCAATCGGTGAAAGTTGTTTGACGAGGGTTAATACAGCATCTAGGCTTACGGCTTTGTCCATGGTCGATCCCCGTGCTTGCGCAGTATGGCCTGCCGGTTATGCCGGCACGTAGCGTTCCTCCATTATAGCACATGGGCCGAGCGGCGCCCTCCGGCCCGCCGGCAGTAGCGCGAGCGGGCGCACAGAAAAGGGGAGGCGCCCCCCGGCAACCTCCCCTGTGCGCCATGTCCGGCATCCCGGCTAGACGCCGGTGCCCTGTCCGGCCCCTTGCAAGGTGAACCAGAGGCCGAAGCCGATCAGGCACAGGCCCACGATGACCGACAGGAAAGCCGGCCAGATGAGCACAATCAGGCCCAGCAGGATGGCGACGATGCCGACGATCAGACGACTGTTCATGTAGAAACTCCTTGTTGGCGCGACCGCGCCGCGCCGGTGTTAGCGGGTGCGGGTGGATGTGGACGCCGGATTCGGCGCCGTGGGCTGCGCGGCAGCATTCGCCGCCGTGGACCGGGCCGGCGGGGCCGGCGCCGCGGGCGCGATCGGCACGCGCGGCACACCCGGCGTGTCCGGTTCGTTCTGTGTCTCTTCCAGGCTGGCCCGCCCGCTCCAGGGCGCTTTCAGGTCCTCCAGGCTCAGCTTCGGCGCCTGGGTATAGACCGAGTCGAGCAAGATGCTCAGCACGCCGGCCGCGCGGGCCTGTTCCACCGCGGCATTGGTGATAATATCGCCCGTGTTCAGGATCACGTTGTCCTGCCGGTCCAGGATCACCCGCGCGGCCGGGCGGCCGAGCGCGCGGTCAATGCGCTGCTGCTCGATCTTGCTCTCGGTCTCGCCGGTGATGCGGTCGGTGTGGTGGGTAAGCTGGTTCCAGAGGTGCGTGGCCTCCTCGCGGATCTGGGCAAAGCTGTCGTTGGCCTGCTGGCCGAGATTGCCCAGGTGCTGCTGGGCCTCGCCCATGCCGCCCGCCATCAGCAGCGCGGGCAGACGCCCCTGCTGCTCGGCCTGGGCCACCGTGTCCTCGGTAATGATCTCCCCTTCGCGCACGATGGGCTGGTTGTCCGGGCCGGTGACCGTGCGCAATGCCGTGCGCCCGATGATATACGAGCGCTGCTGCTGCTTGGCCTGGTCGGTCAGCCGGGAAACCCGCGCCGTGGTCGCGTCGGCGGCCTGGTCCGAGAACTGATTGACGCGCTGGCGGGCCTGCTCGAACGCGCCGGTGACGCCGCCCTGCTGCTGCTCCAGGCGCGCCGCCGTCGCCGCCGAGACGTAGAGCACCAGCGCGCCCATGTTGAGGATCTCGCTCGGCACTATGGTGCGCTTGCCCTTCATGGCATCGCCGATGGCCCCGCCCGAGACTTCGTAGTAGAGAATCTCGCCGGTGCGGTCGTCGATGATCATGTCGCCGATGGTGCCCAGGCGGTCGCCGTTCTCGCCATAGACGCGCATCCCGCGGATGGTGCGCCCGTCGAACACGCGCTTCAACTCGGGAATACGCGAGACGTTGTAGATAACATCGGGCTTGGGCACCACGATGGCGTTGTTGCCGATGGACTTGATGTGGCCGAAGGGCACCACCTTCGGCGAGACGAACACGGCGCCCTTGTCGATCAACAGCGCCAGCACCTGGTTGCGCTCCGGGTCCACCAGCAGATCTTCGACATGGGCCAGGCGCCGCCCGGTGTCGTAGGTGATAATCGGCTTGTCAATCAATTCGCTGCAACGGCGTTCCATCCTGCACCTCCATCCTCTCTCAGTACCGGCTTACCACAGCCCCAGCGGGCTGAGGATGACTTGGGCGAAGGCTGGGTGCCACAGCTTCAACAGGATCAACAGGACGACCAGCAACAGGATAAAGGTGAGGATGCGGCTCAGGAACTGGGCTCCCACATCCGTCTCTTTCCCAACAAAACGCGCCATAGCATTACTCCTTACTTGGACCCGCAGCGGGCCACTCCAGGCGGGCATCCCGTCCACGCTCCGGTACGCGACGCCCCGGCGCGCATTGCAACGCACCCTGCAAGACCGGACACATATGCGTGACCTTACCGCCGGGAATAAGCAAGCGACGTGCCAGCCGTGCCGGGCCGTTAGCAGCCCACGGCGGCCAGGATGGCGGTGATGAGGTCGCCGGGCGTGCGGTCGTCGGCGGCGATCTGCCGGGCGAAGAGGGGATCCTGGAAAGCGTCCACGCAGCGGGCGATATGGTCCCAGGCGAACTCACCAGGCCCATCGCCGCGGGCCCGCAGGCGCGCCTGCAACGTCTCGGGCCGAGCGGTCAGGCAGAAATGATGGAAGTCCGGGTCGATGGCGCGCAGTCCGCCGATCACCTCGGTGAAGTAGGGCCGGTGCCAGATGGTCATCGGCATGATCAGATCGCGGCCATAGGTGGCGCGCAGTAGCCCGGCGGTCTGCACCGTCAGCGTGCGCCAGAGCGAGAGATCCTGGAAATCGTCGGGATGATCGATGGGCCGCAACACGGCGCGCAAGAAATAGCCGACTTCCTCGGGGTCAAAGAGCAAGCTGTTCGGCAGCCGCGCCGCCAACCCCTCGGCCACGGTCGTCTTGCCCGCGCCAAACGCGCCGTTGATGAAGATGATCATGCCTGCTTGGATTGGTTACCTCTCAATACTGCTTCCAGCCTACGTTGTCATGCTGAACAGACCGTCACACAAGAATTGTCATTCTGAGCGCAGCGAAGAATCTCGTCTCTTTTGGGTCCAAGACGAGACTCTGCGCTGCGCTCAGAGTGACAAGGATGCCTGGGAACAGGACTCAATATTTCCGAGGTTAACAGCCGTACAAGGCTGAGACTTCGGCACAGAAAACAACCGCCGGCAGCCGCCCCGAACGGAAGTCGGAGGCAGTGCCGGCGGGCGTGAGTATGTGTGCTGCCCGGCGGGCGGGTTACTTGCTCGTGGGTTTGCCGCCGCCGTGGACCTTACCCGCCTCGCTGCCCAGGCCCTGCTTGGGCACGTCGATGCCGAGGGCCGTCGCCAGGTCGATCTGGTGCTCCTGCTCCTGGCGGACGATCTCGCGCAGGTCCTCGGCCAGGGCGAACTCGCCGAGCGCCTCGGCCTGGCGCACGCGCTCGCGGTAGTTGCGCACCGTCTCGTTCTCGTTCTCCAGGTCGAAGCGCAGCATATCCTCGGCCTTCTCGGAGGTGCGCACCGGCTTGGGCGTGGTGGTGGGCATGCCGCCGAAGTAGTCGATCTGCTTGGAGATGGTCAGCGCGTGCTGTAGCTCTTCGCCGGCGTGGACCTCCAATTCGGAGGCGATGCTCATGTATTCGGCACCTTTGAGCACCTGGCTGTAGATGACATACGAGATGATGGCCTGGTATTCGCGCGCCAGGTCTTCGTTCAGCAGTTCCACCAGGCGTTCGCGGGTGATTTCCTGTCCGTCCTTCTGGGTATCCATACGGGGCATACTCCTTGTACCGGCATGCAGTGGCCGGGGTGATGAATCGGGGCCGGCGGCGGGGCAACCAGCACGCCGGCAATCGCGGCTACCTCTGCATTTTGCGGGCCAAGGTCATCCGGCGGGCGCCGGAAACGGCACGTAGCCGGGGACCAGCCGCCAGGGCTGATCGCCGGCTACGTGGGTGGTGTGCGGTGGCATGGGCCGTAGAGCGCTAGGCGAACAGCGCCCGCATGGCGGCCAGCGCGCCGGTCAGATCCTCGCGCGTACACGCGGTGCTGAACCGCAGGTAGTTGTCGCCGCTGGGGCCGAAGATGATGCCCGGCGACGAGCCGACCCGCGCCTGCAACAGATACTCGGTCATGGCCCAGGAGTCGCGCCGCCCGTCGGGCGCGGTCCAGCCGTCGGCGATGCGCAGGAAGGCGTAGAACGCTCCCGCCGGGCGCGCCCCGGTAAACACCGGTACGTCCTGCAACCCGTCATAGAACAGATCGCGGCGGGCCTGGTACTCCTGGCGGAACTCGGTCAGGCAGTCCTGCGGCCCGGTCAGCGCGGCCACGCCGCCCCACTGGGTGATCGAGTTGACACCGTTGGCCGTGTAGAGCACCACCTTCTGCATGCGGTCCAGGGTCGTGCGGTCGGGCGTAACGACGTAGCCCAGGCGCAGCCCGGTCATCGCGTAGGACTTGCTGAAGGTGAACACCGTCGCCGTGCGCTCGTACATGCCGGGCAGCGAGGCGAAGCTGATGTGCTGCGCGCCGTCGTACAGGATGTGCTCGTAGGCTTCGTCGCTGACGACGGTCAGTTGCGGGTTGTCCGCGACAATCGCCGCGATGGCCTCCAGGTCGGCGCGGCCCAGCACGCCACCGGTCGGATTGTGCGGCGAGTTGATCATGAAGGCGCGCGTGCGCGGCGTGATCGCGGCGCGTACCTCGTCGGGGTCGAACGTCCAGCCGCGCTCTTCGTGCAGCGGCACGCGCTTGACCACGCCGCCACAGAGCGTGATCAGGTGCTGCACGCAGGTCCAGGTGGGGTCGGGGATCAGCACCTCGTCGCCCGGCTCCAGCAAGGCGCGGAACAGCGTGTACAGCGCGTGCATGCCGCCGTTGGTGACGATGGTTTCGGCTGAGCTTTCCATCGGGATGCCGTTGCTGGTGCGGACCTTGGTCACGATCGCCTTGCGCAGTTCGGCGATCCCGGCGGACGCCACATAGTGGGTCTGGTTATCGCGCAGGGCGCGCACCATGGCCTCTTTGATGTGGGCGGGGACATCGAAGCTGGGTTCGCCGCTTTCGAGGCGGTAGGGCTTCTCCAGCTTGAGGATCACGTCGCGCACCTTCACGATGCCCGACAACTCGACGCGGTCGATAACTTCTGCCATTGCCTTTTCTACCTCCAATGCGTACCCACCCGGCTGCCGCCGGCATGGCGCGATCCGCCCGGATGGGTCGTTGTGGGAGCTTGCGACACTGCAAAGCGCACAAAATGAACATGCCCAGCACTCGTTGCAAGGACGATGCTGGGCTTTCGTGGTGCCACCTTGCTTCGCGCGCCCGGATGGACGCGCCTTGCAGTCGCCGGCCCATACAGGGGCTGGAGGCGAAAGGCTCGATAACGAGAGCGACTCGGCCGGGCCTACTAACGCACCAGAGACGGCGCGCATTCTGCCCGGCGGCTCCTGAGGGTCTGTTCGCCGGGCATCCAGGGCTACGTCTCAGCCAGTGTAGCTCTCTGTTCCTGGGCGGTCCGGGTACTTCACTCATTCAGCGCCGAAGTTTTCAATTAGAGTGATTCTATCGGAGAAAGCCGATCCTGTCAAGTCCCGCGCTCGCGCGCCTGCGCGAAACGACGGCCCCGCCTACGCTTGCGGCACGGCGAAGCAGCAGCGCGGCGAGTCGCCGTGCGTGCATTGCTCGTGCACGGGCGTGCCCAGATAGGCCGTGAGCAACTCCTCGACCAACCGGCACGTGTCGGGCCGGCCCGCGACCACCGACGCCAGGGGGCAGCTATAGCCGCGGATGACATAGCCGGTGCCGTCCTCGGCCAACTCGGTCTCGGCCAGCCCGCCCCAGGCGTTGAGCAACGCCACGGCGCCTTCGCAGCGCGCGTGCAGATCCGTGCCGGGTGCATACTGCCCGGCAGCCAGCCGGCGACCCGTCGCGCGCAGCACCGCCTCCGTCTCTTCGGAACCCAGTTCGCCCGCCAGGGTGGTCAGCAACTCGCGCAAGACCAGGCTGTAGGGTTTCGGGAACAGTCGTTCGGCCTCGGGCGTGAGCTCATAGGAGTAGGCGGGCTTGCCGGCTCCCCGGCGCACGCCCCGCTGCTCGACCAGGCCGTCGCGTTCCAACGCGGCCAGGTGCGCCCGCACGGCGTTATCAGTGAGATCGAGGGCACCGGCCAGCTCATCGACCGTCCGGCTGGTCCGCCGCAGCAGACTCACGATGCGGCCCCGTGTGCTGGCGAAAAATCGCTGGTCCCAACGCGTTGACGACATGGCAGACTCCCTTCACGCTATGTCTCAATTATACAGCAAAAATCGGTTCTGTCAAATAAGTCAAAGAAGTTATTGACTTTCTCAGGAAACGGTGCTATAGTGGATGTATGAACGGCTGCCATCCATGAAAGGAGCAAGGGTTATGGAAAGCAAAGCCAAGCTGGCCGGGCACCCGATCCACCAGATGCTGATCGTCTTCCCGCTCGGTCTGCTGGTCATGGCGCTGATATTCGACATTCTGTATTTCATCACCGGCAACGCCGGATTCGCCACGGCGGCCTTCTGGGACATTCCGGCGGGCATCATCGGCGGGTTGGTCGCGGCGGTGTTCGGCTTTATCGACTGGCTGTCGATCCCCGCCGGCACGCGGGCCAAGCGCGTCGGCCTGCTGCACGGCGGCGGCAATGTGGTCGTCGTCGTGTTGTTCGCCATAAGCTGGCTGCTGCGCTGGGGCGCGCCCGACGGACGGCCCGATCTCGTGGCGTTCATACCGGCCCTGCTCGCCGTATGCCTCGGCGCGGTGACGGGGTGGCTCGGCGGCGAACTGGTCGACCGGCTGGGCGTGGGCGTCTCGCCCGGCGCCAACCTCGATGCGCCCAGTTCGCTGAGCGCGGGTCCCGCCGGCCGGGTGGTCGAAGCGCCGCAGCAGGCCCATCCGTGAGCCGTTCGCGCTAGGTTCCACCGGCGCGGCAAGGGCGGCGCCGGCCGGACAGCACTTTGCTCCGGGCTGA
>CBJNAR010000011.1:0-14405 GCA_966434075.1 uncultured bacterium | reverse complement strand
GTTGACGAACTCGGAGCGGTAGACGCGGTCGGTGGCCCGCCGGGCCACGACTTCGACCGCCGCCGGGGCCCTCGCGTCGAGCACGACCACCAGTTCGCCGTCGGGCGGGGCCAGCAAGGAGGTCGCGCTCTCGATGCAGGCGGCGAGATGGTCGGCTTCGTTGATCGCCAGGATGACGACGGATAGCTGCATGGTTCGTGCGGCCTCAGAGGCGGAAGACGGCGCCGTAGGTCCGGCGCAGGGCGCGCGCCTCCGCCGGGTCGCGCCGCCCGCGCCGGGCGTCGAGGGTCACGGCCAGCGCCTTGCGCAGCATCCCGGCGCGGACCACCAAGCGCGCGGCCTGCCGGAAGCGCGGCGGATAGTGCTTGGCGAAGAACCGGTAACGCGCCCGCCAGAGTTCGACATACATGCGCCCCGCCACCTGGCGCGTGCTCTGCCCGGCCAGGTGCACGATGCGCGCGGCGGGCACCTGCCAGATCTCCCATCCCGCCGCCCGGATGCGGCGGCACCAATCGACCTCCTCGGCGTACATGAAAAAGCCCTCGTCGAACCCGCCCACCTGCTCGTAGACCGCTCGCCGGATCAGCATGGCCGCGCCCAGGGGGTGGTCGATGGGGAAGGGCGCGGCGTCCGGCTGCTGCTCGGCCCGGTAGCGCCCGTTGAGCGGCGACTCGGCCAGCCGGGGGTGCAGCGGGAAAAGGTCCAGGAAGACCTGGGCCAAGCCGGGGAAGCGGAAGGCGTTGCGCTGCAAGCTGCCGTCGCCGTAGAGCAGGCGCGGCGCGGCCATGCCCGCCACCGGGTGCGCCGCCAGGAACGCGATCAGCGTCTCGACGGCGCCGGGCGGGACCACCGTGTCGGGATTGAGCAACAACAGCCACTCGCCGCGCGCCCGCGCCAGCCCCACGTTGTTGGCGCGCCCGAAGCCCAGGTTCTCCGCGCTCGCCACCACCTGCACCTGCGGCCAGGCGGTGCGCAGCCAGTCCACCGTGCCGTCGCTGGAGGCGTTGTCCACGACGATGATCTCGCCGGGCAGAGAGGCGTTGCCGGATTCGTGATTCAGCAGGGGGCGCAGGGAGTCCAGGCAACCGGCCAGCAAGGCGCGCACGTTCCAGGAGACGATGATCACTGAGAGCATAGAGTTGCCAACGGCAGGCGAGTATGGTACACTAAAGTCAGGTATGCGCCCGGAGTCTAACATAAAGCTTACCCGGCGGCAAGCCTGGGGTGCGGTCCCTCGCGACTTTCCCGGCCGTAGCGCGGTCTCCAGCAGACCGATTGCGCTGCGGTTGTTTTGTGTCTACCCACCGGCGCCGCCCCGCACGCATTCCCCACAATAGCGCTTTACATTCGGAAGGAACCATGATGGCACGGAGCGATAGTCTACCCCCGGAGAATGGGTATGGCCTGGCTTTTGAGACTAACCCGCGCAAGCGCGTGGTGGTGACAGGGATGGGCACGATCAGCCCGCACGGGCACAATGTCGAGGACCTGTGGTATGGGCTGAGCCACGGCGTGCCGGCGGTCGGCCCCATCACCCTCTGCAAGACCGAGGGCTACCCCACGCGCATCGCCGCCGAGGTCAAGGATTTTGACCCGACCCGCTGGATCGACAGCCGCGAAGCGCGGCGCATGAGCCGCGCCACGCAGTTCGCCGTGGCGGCGGCGCGGCAGGCGCTGGACGACAGCGGCGTGCCTGTGACCGATGCGAGCAGTGAGGACATCGGCGTGCTGCTGGGCACCGGCACCAGCGCCTTCCCAGAGATCGAGGCGGGCGCGCGGGTCTGGATGACCAGGGGCGGCATGCGCATGAACCCGTTCTTCGCGCCGATGGTGCTGCCCAACATGTGCGCGTCGCAGGTCTCGATCCAGTTCGGGCTGCGCGGCTACAACAGCACCGTCGCCACGGCCTGCGCCGCCACGACCCAGGCCATCGGCGAGGCGGCGGAGGTGATCCGCCGCGGGGCCGCCACGGTGATGGTGGCCGGGGGCACCGAGGCGGCGATCTCGGAGTTCGGCCTGGCCGCGTTCTGCCTCTTGCGCGCTATGAGCCAGCGCAACGACGACCCGCAGCACGCCTCGCGCCCCTTCGACAAGAACCGCGACGGCATGGTGCCCGGCGAGGGGTCGGCCATCCTGGTGCTCGAACGTCTCGACCACGCGCTGGAGCGCGGCGCCCGCATCTACGCCGAGTTGATCGGCTTCGGCTGCTCGTCCGATGCCTTCCACATCGTGGCCCCCGCGCCCGATGCCCGCGGCGCCGCCAAGGCGATCAGCAGGGCCCTGGAAAGCTCGGGCTTGCAGGCGGAGGATATCGACTTCATTAACGCGCACGGCACCTCCACCGACCTGAACGACCCGATGGAGACCGCCGCCGTGAAGCATGTCTTCGGCGCTCACGCCTACAAGGTGCCGCTCAGCTCGAACAAGTCGATGTTCGGCCACCTGCTCGGCGGCTGCGGCTCGCTGGAGGCCGTCTCGACCATCATGAGCCTGCGCACCGGCATCATGACGCCGACGATCAACTACGAGACCCCCGACCCCGATTGCGATCTGGATTATGTGCCCAACAAGGCCCGCCAGGGCGACCTGCGCGTGGTGATGAAGAACAGCTTCGGCTTCGGCGGCCAGAACGCCTCGCTCATCTGGCGACGCTGGGACGACGGCGACACCGCGGGGCTATTGGAGAGGGGGCGTTAAGCCGGTGAACCTGAGCGTCAACGAACAATATATCAAGTCCCGGCGGCGGGCGGCCACGCGGATGCAGGCGGCGGGCCTGTTGCTGACCGTGCTGAGCTTCGGGCTCAGCCTGTTCATGGGCGTGGAGTACTGGCTGGTCTTTATCGCCTACCCGGCGCTGATCGTCGGCTTCCCGCTCTGGCAGTACGGGCGCGGCCAGTCGCGCCGCTGGCAGGCCGAGGCCAAACTGCCGGCCATCGTGCTGGACGAGCTCCGCCCCACGCCGCGCCAGCAGCTTTACGCCTTCGTCCCCGTCGGCGGCACGGTCATCGACTACCTGCTGCTCTCCGGCGAGGGGCTGTTCGTGATCGAACTGCGCGGGCTGACCGAGGACGAGAAAGGCCGCTACCCGGTGCAGTGCCGGCAGGTGAACGGCAAGGACCGCTGGACCCAGCGCCTGCCGATCATCGAGCGGCTGGCGCGCATGGGCGAGCCGGGCCTGGGCAACCCCAGTGCGGCACTGGATACGAAGACCGCCGCGCTGAAGGCCTGGCTAGGCACCCAGTCTTTCCCCCGGCCCGTCCCGGTCTGGGGGCTGGTCGTGTTCCGCCAGCCCAGCACCATCCTCGACATCGAGGAGTGCAGCTACGAAGTGCTGCACCTGAACGAGTTGCGCAGCTTCCTCAACCTGGGCCAGTATTTTGACGAGGATATGCGGACCAACCAGTTGACCTCGGAAGATCGCAACCGGCTGAACGCCGGGGTGCGGGGCCTGATGGGTCTTAGCGCCACGCCGGCGCCGCCCGCGCCCAAGGCGCCCGCGCGCAAACTCAGCCCCGAGGCGCGCGCCGAGCAGGAGCGCGTGCGCGAGATCCGCGCCGCCCGCGCCGCCTCAGCGGCTGCCTCTAAAGAGGCACCGCCCGCCGGCAAAAGCGCGGCCCGCCGCCCTGCCGGGCCGCCAGCCGATGCGCCCGGCAAGAACGGCACCAAAGAAGTCGGGTCGCGGAAAGGCTCCTGAGATTGTCATTCTGAGCGCAGCGAAGAATCTCGTCTCGCTGGACAAAAGACGAGACTCTTCGCTGCGCTCAGAGTGACAACACATGGTCATGCTGAGCGGAGCGAAGAATCTCGTCTCGCTGGACGAAAGACGAGACTCTTCGCTGCGCTCAGAGTGACAAATAACACTGGAAGGACTCCTGAGTGTGAGCGGTACCGTGGTAGGGGACTGGCCGGTCGTCGGCCACCAGGCGGCGGTGGCCCAGTTGCGCCGCGCGCTGGCCGGCGGGCATCTGGCGCACGCCTATCTACTGATCGGGCCGCCCCAGGTGGGCAAGGCCACGCTGGCCCGGCTCTTCGCCCAGGCGCTGAACTGCGAGGGGGCGCCCGATGCTCTCGACGGGGATGCCGACCGGGCCCCCGATGTGCCGTGCGGGCGCTGCCGCCCCTGCCGCCTGATCGCCCGCGGCACCTATCCCGACGTGGACTGGTACAACCTGGCCCGCCAGGCCGCCGACCCGGAGCAGCAGGGCCGGGTCAACAAAGAGCTGTCCATCGCCACCATCCGCGCCCTGCAAGCCAGCCTCAGCCTGCGCCCCTATGAGAGCCGCTGGCGCGTGGCCGTGGTCGAGGACGCCGATACGCTGAGCCTGCCCGCCGCCAACGCGCTGTTGAAGACTCTGGAGGAGCCGCCGCCCTACGCGGTGATCCTGCTGCTGGCCGCCGATCCCGGCAACATGCCGCAGACCATTCTATCTCGCGTGCAGATCATCCCGCTGCGCCCGCTGAGCCGGGCCGATGTGGCGGCGGCGTTGCGAGTCCAGGGCATCGCCGAGGACCAGGCCACCCTACTGGCCGCCATCTCCGGCGGGCGGCTGGGCTGGGCGGTCGAGACGGCGGCCCACCCCGACCGGCTGGCCGATCGCGCCGACTTGCTGGATGCCCTGGCCCGCCTGCCCGCCGCCGACCTACCCGCGCGCTTCGCCTTCGCCGCCGACTGGGCCGGGCGCTTCGCCGCCGACCGCCAGGGCGTCTTCGACATGCTGACCCAGCTTGCCGTCTGGTGGCGCGATATGCTGGTGGTGCGCGTGGGCTGCGCCGACCTGGTGCAGAACACCGACCGCGTGGCGGCGCTGGAGCAGAGCGCGGCGCCCTTCGCCCCTCAGCAAATCGGCGCCTTCCTGCGCGCCGTCACGGTCGCCCAGGAGCAACTGGAGCAGAACGTCAGCCCCCGGCTGGCCCTGGAGAGCCTGCTCCTCGCCATGCCCGGCTGATTGTCCCCGCTCCGGCCCCATCCGCCTCTGTAGAGGCCGGTTTCAAACCGGCCCGCTCCCCGCCACAGGTAACGTCCCGCCCCGGCTAGGTATATTGCCCCAGGTACGCCAGGTGCCGGGATGCGTCCGCCTCGCCCAGTTCGCCGAGCAAGCCCGCGAAATCGAGCGGCTTGCGGCTGAAGACCAGTTCGCCGTTGCGGCGCGGCCACTCAGCCGGCGCGCGGTCCCAGGCCAGTTCGATGCCGTTGTGATCCGGGTCGTGCAGATAGATCGCCTCGTGCGTGCCGTGGTCGGAGGCGCCGTCGATGCCCCAACCGCCGTCGAGCAACCGCTTGAGCGCCGCCGCCAGATCGCGCCGCGCCGGATAGTTGATCGCGAAGTGGTACAGCCCGGTGGTGCCCGGCGGCGGGGCCGTCCCGCCCGCGCTTTCCCACGTGTTCAGCCCGATATGATGATGATAGCCCCCGGCGGAAAGAAAGGCGGCGGTGCCCATGTTGGCGACCAGATCGAAGCCCATGAGGTCGCGATAAAAGCCGATCGCGCGCTCCAGGTCGGCCACCTTCAAATGCACGTGCCCGATGCGGGTCTCCGCGGGGAGTGTGCTGTCTGCCATTGTGTTCAACCCTCCAGGTGTGCGTGCCGCGCTATTGATTGTTCGCTACCCCTATTATAGCCCCATGCGCCCGGTCGCGAAAGCAAGCAGAAACGGCACCGGCAGACGCGCTGCCGGTGCCGAGATCCGGGCCCATTGTTACACAGCAGGGGCGGCTGCCTGGCCTACCGGCGCACCTGCCGGCGGCGCGCGACGGCGCCCGCCGCGACCAGGGTGAGACCGGCGAGCAGGACCAGCCACATGCCCCACTCGGCGCCAGGGTTGCCGGTGCGCGGCATGCCGGGGGCCGGAGCCGGGCCAAGGGCCAGCCAGCCCACGCCGGCCCCGCCGAACGGGTGGGCGAAGGTGGTGCCGGTGACGGTGCCCGGCGTCGAGTTCTCGGTGATGACCGGCGGATTGGCGGCGGTGGTGTTATAGACGCTGCTCCCGTCGCCGACGCGCGAGTCGGTCACGCTCCATTGCACCGGCTTGTCAAAGCGCCCGACGCGCTGGTTGGTGGCGACATCGGTCACGCGGAACGCCCAAGCCGCCAGGATGGGTCGCCCCTGGTCGTCACTCTCCAGCAGGGGCTGCCAGTGGCTCGCGTCGCCCGTGAGCAACTCAAACGTGACCGTCTTGCTGATGAAATCCGCCGGCAACACCACCTGCTGGTTGCCGGCCGTCAGCGTGGCGGCTTGCCCCGGCGTGAACGTCACCGACGCCGCGACCTGGGGATAGCCGAACTGCGTAAAATCCGCGGGCCCTGTCGCCTGGGCCGCCGCTCTCCCGGCCCCCGCGATGGCGAGGAGCGCGAATACCATTCCAAACAGCCCCAGCCCGAGAAGCAAACGAACCGATCGCATGACCATCTTCTCCTTTGCCTGATAGTGTGGGCATGGCGCAGCACCGCATCGGATCCGGCTACGGCGCCTCGTAGCCCGCGGTCTTCATGGACCAGGATCACGCCGCGCGGCGGGGATCACCGAGTCTGGTCCACATCCCCACCAACGCCGGACCCGGACCAAAAGTAGCGGGTGGCGGATAGCGGTTTGCAAAGTCACGCGGCCGCGCGGGGGCCGGTGCAGCAACAGGCCAGGCGTGCTGTATGTGCGCGGGAATCAAGACAGCAGGCCGATTCGTCGCCGGGAACGACAAACCGGGCGATGGACGTGTGATCCATCGCCCGGCCAAGCGGGAGAGAGGTGGCTGGCTCCCGATCCAGGCTTGTCGGTCCAGGTCGGGAGTCGGTCTAGCTTAGTGAACCGCCAGGTTCCCGCCGCCGAGGACTTGCTCCACGGTGCGGGTGCCGTTCCAGTTGCTGGCGTACCAGAGGGCGCCGTTCCTATTCCAGACGGTGATGCCCAGCGTGTCGTTCGCGCCCGGTTCGCCCCGGTCGGTCATCGTCAATTGCAGCGAGGCATTGCCTTCGACCGTGACGGGGTTCTGCGGATCGGTGATGTCCTGGATATTGGCCTTGGCGTTGAAGGCCGCCTGCCCGGTCGCCGGGTTCACCGTCATCGAGGTGAGCGAGTTGCTCTTGATCTGGTAGACCCGGCCACCGCTGCGGACGATGATATTTGCGGTGCCTTGCAGGTTGGTGCCCGCCCGGTTGTATTTGACGTGGAAGCCGAAGTTCGTCTTCGATCCCGCGTCGCCGGCCTTCAGCCCGGCGGAGTTGCTCATAGTCAGGTAGCCGCCACCGGTGAAGAAGTTCGTGGTCAGGGGCTGCGCGACATCGATCACCACGTCGTCCGCGGCGTTGTTGCGGGTGTAGTAGCCGCTGACGACGATGCCGATGTTGTACTGCGATGCCCCGCTGCCGGCGATAGCGAGCGTGGTGGCACAGGTCGCCGTGCCGATGGTTGTGTCCGCCCCGTTCACCAGCACGACGGGCAGGTTCGCGCACCCGCTGATGGCTGCGTTGCCGCTGTCGCGGTTGACGAAGGTGACGGTCGCGTTGCGGATGTCGCCGGCGCCGGCATCGTAGGCCGGGTCGCCGGACACCGCGGTGATATCCTTGATCGTGGCCGCCAGGGACACATTCGCCGAGGTGGCGCTGGTGGAGGTGCCCCAGAAGAGCATGTTGCCGATGTAGTACGCCCGCGCATCCTCCTGCAAGACGGGGAGCTTGCGCGTCTGGCTATTGCTGCTGGTGAAGTTGGGGTTGCTGGTCGTGAACTCGGCCCGCACGTCATAGCCGGTGCTGTTCGGGGCCAGCGTGATCTGCAGCGGGTCCAGCGCGGCGTTACCGTTCGCATCCAGCGGTACCACGCCCAGGGACACGTTGTTCAGGAAGAACTCCACGCCGCCCGTCAGGGTTTGCCCACCCGCGCTGCTCGGGCTGACGGCGGCGCTGATGGTGACTACGTCGCTATACTGCACGCTCGACGGCGTTACGCTCAACTGCGTCGTGGTGGTCAGGCGGGCGATGTTAAAGCTCCGGACGACGGGCGTTGCCGGGTAGTAGTTCTCGTCGCCGTCCTGGGTAGCAGTGATCGTGCAGGACCCGGCGCCGGTGATGTGGACCGTGCTGCCGGAGACGGTGCAGGCGCCCGCGGGGCTGAGGCTAACCGGCAGCCCCGAGGTTGCTGAGGCGTTCACGGTGAAGTCCGCATCGCCGAAGGTCTTATCGGCCAGGGCGGCGAAGCTGATGGCCTGGCTGCCCTTGACCGGCGAGTCCGGCAGCGGCCAGACATAGGCCCCGCGGCCCCGCGTCCAGACGGAGAGAGTCGTGGCCCCACGGTCGATCTGCATGTCCCAGATCATCACGTTCGGCAGCCCGTTCTGGAAGCGATACCAGACCGGCGAGGCCGCGGTGATGTCGTTGGTGAAGTAGAGGCCGAAGTCGGTCCCGGCGAACACCTGCTGCGGGTAGCGCGGGTTGGCGATGATCGAGTCCGCCGGGATGTCGGGCAGGTTGCCGGTCTTGTCAGTCCAGGTGAACGCTGCGCAGTTCGCGCTACAGACGACCTGGAAGATATGGCCGGGCGTGCTCGGCGTGTTGGCGTTGAAGCCGCCCACCGAGGCATAGGCCGTGGTCGGGGTGCTGGGGTCGATGGTCACGTCCAGGATCGGGCGGTTCGGCAGCACCGTGTTGCCGCCGGTGACGTTCACCCAGGTGGCCGGGTTCAGGGGGCCGCGGCCCAGGCCGAAGCCGTATTGCACGTTGCCGTCGTTGGTGCCCACGATGGCCGTGGTCGAGATGCTCGGCGCATAGGCAAGCTGGTTGATGTACGAGCGGTTGCCCAGCGTTTGCTTGGTCAGATTGGTCGGGCTGTTGACGTACCAGGAGTTGCGGACCGGGGTGCCGGCCGCCGCGTCGCCGTTGATCGTCTCCCAGACGCGGATGGTGCCGGCGATCAAGTGGTTGCAGCCGGCGGGCGCGGGCGCGCAGTCGTTGGCCGGATCGCCGGGCGTGCCCTTGAAGATTTCATAGGGTAGTTGGAATGCCTGGGTATCGCCGGTCCAGGCGCCGCGCGCCGTCGCCCAGGAGGTGCCCGGCTGGGTGCAGTCGGCGGCGATGCAGCGGGTGACGCCGCCGCTGTTGCCGCCCTGCCAGAACCGTCCCGCCACCGGGTCGATGCGCGCATAGAAGCCGTCGCCGCCGGTGCCCATCTGCCACTGCGCGGGGCCGGGCGCACCGTTGGTGTATTTGACGGTCGAGGAACCGTTATCCTGGGCGCCGCCGTTCGCCATCTGCACCGGCGAGGTGGCGAAGAAGCCGCTGATGTCGCCGGAGTAGAACTCGATGGTGTTCAGGCCGTTGTCGAGATTGACCCAGGTCGGGTCGACGGTCGAGGTGACCTGCTGGGCGTTGCCGGTCATGTTCACGCCGCCGTCGTGGCCGGCCAGCAAGATGCTGGAGGAGCCGGGCACAAAGGCCAGGGCGTGCTGGTCCACATGCACGGGGCCGGCGCTGCCGCTATAGCTGTAACCGCAGCTAATGTCGTTGAACGAGGTCGCGCCCGCGCTCCAGAACCAGATGTCGAAGGTGGAAATGAAGACGCGATCGGGGTTATTCGGATCGACCGCGACGGCCTGGTCATACCAGTTCTGGCTGTAGTCGCCGCCGCCGTTCGCGCAGTTCTTGAGTTGGGAACCGAGCGAGCCGGGGAGCTGCGTCCAGGTGGTGCCGCCGTTAGTCGTGCGCCAAACCGCGAGCTGGCAGCCCTGCGCGCCGCCGCAGCCGTTGGCGCTGCTGGGCGTGACGGCCTGCACCTGCGCATAGATATAGTTGGGGTTGCTCGGCGCTACGGCGAGGTTAATGCGGCCAAGCTGGTCGCCGCTGCCCGCCCCGGCGTAGGGGCTGCCGCTGCCGGCATTCATGCCCGCCCAGCCGTTGCCGTTGGTGCTGATCAGGGTAAAGTCGGTCGGGCAGCCGCTGGCCGGGAGCGTGCCCTTGTAGATGCCGTTCGCGCCGTTCTGATCGAGGTTGTACTGCACGGGGGTGGCAAAGCCGCGCACGCCGACCGCGGCGATGATACGCGTGCTGCCGCCGATGTTGGTCAGGGCCAGGTCGGTGATGTCCTGGCGCTGGGTGCTGAAGCTGTTCGTCGTGCAGGGGCCGGTCCAGTTGGCGCCGGCGTCATATGAGAAATAGAGGCCGGTTTTGGTGCCCGCCACGACGTTGTTGCTGTTGCGCGGGTCCACCCGGACCTTGCCGACGGCCTGATACTGCGGGAAGTTACCGGGCGGCTGCGGGAGGGCCGCGCCGAACACATCGGCGCCGACCACCGTCCAGGACGCGCCGGAGTCGGTCGATTTGAGGATGCCCTGGCTGCCCATGGAGAAGGAGCCGTAGTTCAGGTCGCCGGTGCCGGCATATACGGTGTTGTGGTTGCTCGGGTCGATAGTGATGTCGTCGATGCTGATCGTGGTGAGCAGCGGGTCGTCGGTGACGGCGGTCCACGAAGTGGCGCTGCCGCAGCAGTTCGTCGTCTTCCAGACGCCGCCGCCCACGCTGCCCAGGTAAGCTACATTGGACGCCACCGGGTCAATCGCGATCGTGTTGACGCGCCCGGCGGTCGTCGTGTAGTTATAGCAGCCCGAGCACCCCGTCATGCGCAGCGGCGCCGGGCCGAGGGCGGTGAAGCTGGTCGGGTCAAGCGCCAGCGGGGCAGTGGGGCCGTCTTTGCCCTTCGGCGCGGTCTTGCCGGTGCGGCTGACGGCGCCGGCGGGGGTGTTGCGCGAGACTTTGCGATCCTGCGCGGCGGCTTGCTGCACCCAGGCCGGGTCGAATTGGCCGGTCGGGTAGGTGATACGATTGTTCCAGTCGGTTTCCAGTTTGGCGAGTTCCGCGGCTTCGGAGCCTGCTTCGCCTCCGGGAATCGGCATAAAGCGATCCGGGTCGCCGCCGCTATCGCTGACCGCTACGGGCGTATCGGCGCCGCTCGTTGCCCAGCGGACCCCGGCGGCGCCCAGTCCCACCATCAGCAATGACATCAGGACAAGTGCCAACCGGATCCATCGGCCATTGAAGTGATCTTTCATTGTCCTTTGTTCCTTCCGCATCCCTGGTTCCTTCCCTAAGACGATCAGGTTATTGGGCCGTGGTGCGCCCCATCTGGTTAAGAATTGCCCTCCAGCGCGTAGATGAACCACCTACCTCTCGCAAACACACGATACGCTGTGCGCCTGTCCCGGTGCGGGCAGAGCGCCCGCGCTTGCCGGCGACAATCGATCCGTCGAACGCGCGTGGTCGTCGCTGCCCGCGCGCCGGGTATAATCCACATCGGCTTCTTCCCGATGCCGGGGGGTAGGTTTGCCGTAGTGGACTGATCGTTGGGATGGGTGCGCGAGCACATTCGACGGATCTGCATGCCGCGCATCGGGACGGGCGCCCCGGTTCGCTGCTGACCAATAATAACCTTCACCCTCGTGAACCGCATCGGAGGAAACCCCTATTCCGGATGGCAACTTCCTGCCGCCGTTATATGCCGTTGGCCCGGCAGAAAGCTGCCGGGTGCAGCGCTGTCCTGGCGAGCGCGCGCTAGCTGTGGGAGGGCGGGAAACGGGGTGCTTGAAATCCCTACCGGCTGGTTAGAAGGGGTGGCGCAGGGCGGCGCGCGTGTGAAGTCCGGAAGCCGGCGTGCGGGCCGCTAGCGATCAGGCGCGGCGGGGTCGGGGGGCTTGGCGAGGCCGTGGCGGTAGGCGAAAATGACCAGTTCCAGGCGACTGGCGACGCCCAGTTTGTTGAAGATGCTGGTGAGATGGTGGGTCACGGTGGTCTCGCTGATCGACAGGCGCTGGGCAATCTGCTTGTTTTGATGCCCTTCGGCTACGAGCGCCACCACCTCGCATTCCCGCTCGGTCAGGGTGGCGATCCGGGCTTTGGCGGGATCGGGCGCGGGTTCCGGGCCGGGGCTCACTAAATCGCTCAGCACCGTGGCAACCATCGTGCGGTCGAGCCAGGCTTCCCCGGCATGCACCTTCTCGATGGCGGTCGCCAGCACACTGGCCGCCTGATCCTTGAGGACGATGCCCACCGCGCCCAGGCGCACGGCACGGCGGTGCTCCGCGCGATCGCGCACTGCCGTCAACAACAGCACACGCGCCTGCGGGGCCGCGGCCCGCAACTCCGGCAGCCAGTTCAGACTACTCTCGGCGCCAATATAGACATCGAGCAGGATAATATCAGGTTGGGTGTGCGCGGCCAGGTCCAGCGCGGGGTCCCGGCCGGCTGCCTCGCCGACCACGGTCTGGCCGGGTGAGTTCTCGATGAGCATCCGGATGCCGGCGCGCACGATGCCGTGGTCTTCGACCAACAAAATGCGGATGGGCCGGGGGGTCGCACTGTCCATGCTCGATCTCCAACACAGTAGCCTAAAGGGGGATTTCGACCAGCACTGCCGTGTGGTCCGGCGTGGGATGGCCGACGCTGACGTGGCCGCCCAGCGCCGTGGCCCGCCCGGTGATCGAGCGCGGCATAAACGCGGGCGCGTTGTCTACGCCGTCGTTCTCGATACAGAGGTGCAACTGGTCGGCCCGGCATTGCAGGTGGATCGCGGCATGGGCGGCCTGGGTGTGGCGCCGGACGTTGCTCAACCCCTCGGCGATGATCTGGAACACCTCAGCGGCCAGGCGGTCGTGGAGATAGAGATCCGCCGGCACGTCGAGCGCCACGGCGATTCCCGTGGCATCGGTAAACTTGTCCGTGAACCGCCGCATCGCGGGCAGCAAGCTGCCCTCTGGCGCCACCTCGCCGGGCAACTTGCGTGCGAATCCCCGCAGATCCGTAATCCCGGTGCCGGCAAGCGCGATCAGCCGATCGAGATCGGCCGTCACGTCGCCCCGGCCCGCGGCCAGTTTGTCCCGGACTGCCGCCAGGCCCATTTGCATCCCAATGTAGGGTTGGATGACGCTGTCGTGTATATTCCGGGCGATGCGCTCCCGCTCGTGCTCCGCCGCATCGGCGGCCAGCCGATCGACCAACCGGATGTTTTCGAGGACCGGCGAGACGTGTTCGGCGACCTGGGTCAGGAAGTGCATATCCGAGTCGGCGAAGCGCCGGCGGGCTGTGAGATAGATCCGGCCGGTCGTGCCGCCGCTGTTGCGGAGCGATACGCTGATGAACGAATCCACTTCCAGCAGCGCCGCCACGGCAGCGCCCAGTTCCGCGTGCCGCGGGGCTGCCGCGCCGGCCCCTGACCGGCGGAGCCGGCGCCGGGCGCGCTGCGTGAACCGCGGCCAGGGCAGGGCATGACCTGGGTAGAGAATCGGCTGTGCGGCCGGTAGCTCCAGCAGCATATCGGCCACCTCGGCGGGAATCGGCGCCGCACCGGCGGCCGGCGTGGCACCCTGGGCGGTTTGGTACAGGCGATGCACCCCGGCCCCCACGTCGCACATGACCAGCAACGCGGCATCGGCGCCATAGAAACCCTGCAAGCGCCGCAGCAGCAAATCGATGGTGCGGTCCACGCCGAAGCGCGGGTTGGAGAGGGTCGAGACTTCCTTCAAGAACGCCAGTTGGCGTTTCGCGGTGATCTCGTGGCCGCCCCAGTACGCGATCAAATAGCCGAGCACGAGCAGGTATACCGGCCGCAGTAGCGCCCGGTTCAACTCAAACTCCCGCGCATGGTCCGCGGTGGCGAAGCCGACTACCCCGTAAAGCACCGCCGAGGCTACCGTCACCCGCAGACCGGGGGCGAACCCGCACTGGAACGACGCGGTCAGGATGGCAAAGAAGAACCCGAAAAAGAAGATGCTGCTGGTGCCTGAGCTAAGCGAGATCAGCACCACATACCAGGCGACATCCAGCCAATGCACGTGCCGGGTAACCACGGCGGGCAGATGATCCCGGCGCAGGGTAAGGATGCCCAGCACCGCGCTATAGAGGGTATACAGACCCAGCGTCAGATAGGTGGGGATGACCAGGCGGTCGGGTTGGGTGGGCGAGATCCAGATAATCAGCAAGGCCGATGCAGCCAGCAGCAGCCGCATCATCGCCAGCGCAGGATTATCGGTGCCGGCTAGCGGGGTCGTGGGGGGCGCGCCCGGATCGTGGCGGAGCATAGCGATGGCTCGGGTAATCGGCGAGTAATATATACAGGCGAAGGGTGGCAAGCTGAAAGCCGGCGGGTATGGCAACCGCCCCGCCTACCGGCGGCCGCCCGCAAACGATCCCTACCCTCAATGGCGAGTCACCGGCTTAAACGCTTGTGCCATCCCCCGTGCTGGCTGCCAATCTACCTCTACGCGCCCCTGTACAAGCCTGTTCCAAGTTATGCTGATTATATCGGATGTTCTATGCGCTCACAAGCCGCTCTTTTGCTACGGGCTGCCCGCCGTGGCCGCGGGGCTGCCGGTTTCGGCGGCTTCGGACCAGACCTGGCGCAGGGTGTCCAGGATGGGGCGGCCCTGCAGGCTGT
>CBJNAR010000010.1:0-15441 GCA_966434075.1 uncultured bacterium | reverse complement strand
TGCGGTAAAGCTGTACCGGCGCGGGCGGCGGCGGGGTGTGGCCGGTGGGGGGCGCACCGCTGAGCCAAGCGCGGACCTCGGGGCTCGCCAGGTCCGCCTGCCGGATCAGGCGCGTGGCGAGATGCACCACCGGCGGCCCGGCCCGCCCCTCGATCACGGCCAGGGCCGTATCGATGGCGCAGTAGCCCAGCATCCAGGCGTTCTGGACGATCAGCGCGTCCAGCAAGCCGGATTCCAGCGCCTGTAACTCTTCAGGCGCTGCATCCCAGGCCACCACGCGCACCCGACGCTCGCGGGGCGCATGGCCGCGCAGCGCCAGCAACACGCCGCAGGCCGCGCCCTCGTTGACGGCATAAATGGCCGCCAGCGCCGGGTAGGTGCGCAGGATGTCTTCGGTCAGGCGCCGGCCCAACGCTTTATCGCCAAAGGCATATTGCACAGTGACGATGTCGATGCCGGGCGCGGCGGCCAGCGCTTCGCGGAACCCGGCCTCGCGCGCCCGCCCATGCGATTGGTGCGGCGACAGGCCGACGACGGCGACCTGGCCCTGGCCGTCCAGCAGGCGGATGAGCGCCTCTCCGGCCATGCGCCCGCCGCCGTGGTTGTCGGTCATGACCACGGCATT
This sequence comes from uncultured bacterium, assembly GCA_966434075.1. Taxonomy (GTDB): domain Bacteria; phylum Chloroflexota; class Chloroflexia; order QHBQ01; family JAICKM01; genus JAICKM01. The sequence goes on along the minus strand of CBJNAR010000010.1, from coordinate 14,816 downwards.
GGTCGCTTGCGCCTCGGCCAGGCGCGAGTCCACGGCGATGACCGGGATGCCGGCCCGGTGGGCCGCCTGCGCCGCGGGGACCAGGCTCTGGTCATCAACCGCGGCCAACAGGATCGCGTCCACGCGCTGCGCGACAAACCCCTGGAGGGCGGCGGCTTGCGCGGTCGCGGTATTGGTGGGCAGACGGTGGCGGAGATCGCCCGCGGCCGTGAGTCGCAGCCGGGTAGTCAACTCGCGCAGGGGGCGGATCAACCAGATGATGGCCCGGCGCCCGAGGATGAGCACGACGCCCTGCATCACGACCAGGCCGAGCAGGGCCGGCCAGAGGCTGCCGGTAAGCCAGAGCAGCAGCAGCAGCACGCCCACCGGGCCGAGCGTGCTGACGATCAGCAGCACTTCCAGCTTGACGCTCAGCGACCGCGCCCAGCGCCGGCCCAGCCAGTCGGTGAACGCTTTCATGGCGTGCTAATGGAACCGGCGGCCAGGAGTAACATGAGCCGGGTCCCTCCGCTAATGCATAGCAACCCCCAGGGTTGCGGCGCGGCCTCGGCGCCAATCGCAGATTGAAACGGATTCTAGCACAGGCCCAGCAGCCCTGTCAACGGCGCCGCACTGCGCCTGACGCCTGACTACCTTACGCCGCGGCGGGCAAGGGGCGAGCGATATGCCCAACCGCCCGGCCCCCTGCCCGCGGCGGGCAGGAAAAGGACGGCGCGTCAGACGCCTTGCGTCCGGCGCAGCCAGGATTGCAGGTAGTAGCTCAGGACGAGGAACATGCTCCCGATGCTGAGGAACAGCAGGATGCGCCAGATCGCTTCCAGGGCCACGAGATCGATCAGGAAGAGTTTCGCCACTACCAGCAACAGGGTACCGAGCGCGCCGTAGATGAGGCGGCGCTCGGTAGATGGCAATCCGGCGATCAGCAATGCCAGCGCGTAAACGGTCCAGGTGACGGTCACCAGACCATTGCCGTTCGGCAGGCCACTCAGTTCGTGCCAGAACCAGGCCAGTAGCGCCAGATGTGCCGCGAGCCGGTAGAGCCAGGCCAGGTCGCGCCGGAGCAGCCACGTGGCCACGCCGAGCACCAGACCAATGGCTGCCAGGTCGCTCAGTGCCCGCGCGTTGGCGAGCGCCGAGTCGGGCAGCCCGGCCAGCGGCAGCCGGATCACAAACCAGACGCCCAGGGCCAGGAACCCGATGTGCCCCGCCGCCCATTCCGGCGTCGGGCGCCCGTTTATGTACTGTGTGCCGCTGCGGATCGCCAAGTACAGGAGCCCGGCGGAGTAGATGGCCCAGCCGGCGCTGAGGTAGTCGCCCACCGCGCCGGGGCCGCCCCATTGACGCCAGAGCCAGGCCAGCCCGGCCAGATAGCCGAGGACCCGGTAAGTCCAGACGGCATCGGGCCCGTCCACGACGGCGGAGACCAGCAGGGCGAGCCCAATCACCACCAGGTCGGTCAACGCGGCGGCATCGAAAGGCCGGGCGGCCGGCATATACGTGAATAACACGCGCCAGAGGAACCAGATTCCGACCACCGCAAAGAGCACGTGCCCGGCCAGCGCCGTGCCGCGATCCTTCAGGCGGTGGGCCAGCAGATGCAGCATGGTGGCTTCCGCGGCGAGCGCGAAATAGAGGGCGCTGCCCTCCAGCAACAGGACCAGGGCCAGCGTGGCAAAGCTCAATGCCAGCAGGGCGTGGGTATAACCAAGCGCCGGATGGACCTCGCGCAGCGCCCGCGCGGCGAGGATATAGCCGGCCGAGCCGGCCAGGATCAGCAGGCCCCACGTTGTCCTGGAGAAATCCCAGATAGGGACCGATAGCCCCAGGGCGAGGACCGGGGTGATCAGCGTGAGCAGGTAGACATGGCGATCGGGGCGCCGGGCCGGGGCGCCGGGCACCGCTGCCGCCGGCGGATCGAAGGCCGGGTGCTGCCCGCCCTCCGGGTTACGCGTCCCGAGGACAGCGCGGATCACGGGCAGCGCGGCGAAAGCCAGCCATCCGGCGGCAAAGCCCAGTTGCAAGGCCCAGCGGTCGGCAGGCAGATGCGCCCCCAACCACAGGAAGTCGAGTTCCGCCACGGCAAAGGTCGCCCACACCCCGGCGAACGCGGTCCAGATGAGCGAATGCCAGCCCCGGTAGAAGTAGATGGCGCTCGTCCCCAGTAGGACCAGGCCGACATAGGCGATCAGGCCCGGCAGATTGTGCGCGGCGCTGTAGAGCACAAAAGGCGTCGCTAATCCGCCTGCCGTGCCGATGAGCGAGAGCACGGCCGCATTCTGGCGCACGGCCAGCAGGAAGGCCAGCACGGTAACGCTGACCATCAACCCGAAGGCCACGTTATAGGGCATCAGGCCAAAGAGCTGGTAGCCGGCATACACCGAGATGTAGAACGCGCCGATACTGCCGCCCAGGAGCACCTGGCTGAAGTGCGGGCGATCCTCGTACAGGCGCAGCCCCAGCACCAGCAAAATCAGACCAATCGCCCCGCCGATGCCCACGCGCACGGACGGCACCAGCCATCCCTGGTCTACCGAGTACTTGAACAAGAAGGCCACGCCAAATAGCAGCAGGCTGATGCCCACCTTGTTCAGCCAGAATTCGCCGTTGCGCACCAGGTCGAAGCCGCCGGACGGCGAGGCGGGCCGGACGCGCCGCACCGGCAGTGGCGCGTTAGGGAGCGCACCGGTGTGTAGATCGGCGGTCGAGCGGACCCCTGGCGGCGGAGTCGGGATCACCGGCGGCGCGCCTATCGGCGTGGTTGCGGGGGCGCCGGGCTGCCGCGGCACGCCCGGCATGGCCTGCGTCGGCGCCGCGCTGGGCCGCGGCGGGTGCGGCCCGCGCTCCGGTAGCACATCTGGCAGCGGCAGGACCACGATCCCCGCCGCTTCCAGCGCAGTCTCTAGTTGGCGAGTATGCTGCTGCAGATCCTGCACACGCTGCTCCAACTGATCCACGCGCGCGGCCAGGCTGCCGTCTTGCGATCCATCCATCCTGTCCACCTCTTTCTCGATATACCTATACCAGTTGCGTCAGGAAGATGTGAAGGGGCCCAGCTTAATGATAGCCGAGAGCCGGAAGGGGCCGCATCGGTATATCTGCTCTATTTTGTGATGCCGTAGGACCGAGGGCACTAGGTAGTCTTGCCGAGCCGGTGGTGGGTAGAGGGCGCCGTGCCGGGACATGTTACTCGGATTTTCACCGTTCGTTTACCAACGCTTACCGCTTTGTCCAGACGCGTTTGTTATATTACAGATAAGGTACAGATAAGGTACAGATAAGGTACAGATAAGGTACAGAGGCCGTTTACGGGGGCTCGATTCGACTCTTCCCCGCGCCCATCCGCCACCGGCACACCACCACGGGAGGACCAACAGATGAACCAGCAGCAGACAGTTATTCCCGCATCCCAGATCTCACCCGTGCGGATGTTGCGAATCGAGGGCGCGGAACGCGATCCTTATGTGTTCGGGGTGAAGGATATCCGCCGGCTGGATCGCTCAGAGGACGGCCAACCGATCGGGGTGGCAAGTGCGGCCACGGTGCGCGCCGCCGATCCGTTGCGCAGCTTGCACATCTACGAACTGGTCAACTGCACCGTATAGCGGAGGAGCCGGCGGCCAGGGATCACAGCGCGGGCAGCAGGGCCGCCCGCCTCACGCGGCAATCGGCAGGGCCAGCGTGAAGATGCTGCCGCCGCCCGGCGCCGGTTCGACCACGAGGCGGCCCCGGTGCATCTCGGTGATGGTGCGCGCGATGGGCAGGCCGAGGCCGGTGCTGGGCGTGCGATCCTGGCGGTGCAGGCTGCTCCGATAGAAGCGCTCGAAGATCCGCTCGCGCTCGTCCTCCGGCACGCCGGGCCCCTGGTCGCGGACCATGACCAGGCACTCGCCGCCGGATCGCGTCAGCCGCACATCCACCTGGCTGCCTTCCGGCGAATACTTGTGCGCGTTCGACAGCAAGTTGATCAGTACCTGCTCCAGGTGCGGGCGGTCGCCGCGCACCATGTAGCGGGCCTCGGGCATGTGGAAGCTGATCTTCTGGTTCTTGCTGCCGAAGAGCGGCCGGGTCACTTCCAGCGAGGCGTTGATCACCTCGCGCATGTCGAGGTCTTCAATGATAAGCTGGGTGCGCCCCTGTTCGAGCCGGGTCAGATCGAGCAGATCGTTCACCAGCGAATGCATCCGTTCGCTGCTTTCCAGCACCAGGCCGACCAGGTTGGCGAGCCGCGGGTCGAGCCCGGCGGCCTCGCCCCCGTCCGGCGCCGCGGTCAGCATACGCAACTGCTCGTAGGCCAGGCCCGCCGACATGCGGATCGTCGTCAGCGGCGTGCGCAACTCGTGGGCGGCGGTGGAGAGGAACTCGTCCTTCATCTGCTCCAGTTCGCGCAACCGCTGCTGCTCGGATTCGGCGGCCTCGCGCCCGCGCTGGGCCTCCTGGTAGAGGCGCGCGTTGTAGATGGCCGTGCTGGCCTGCGCGCCAAACGCCTCCAGCAACTGGATGGCGGTCGGGTTAAACGCGTGGGAGCGCGCGGCGTAGGTGCTCAACACGCCCAGCATGTCGTCCCCCACCCGCAACGGCACCACTACCAACGAGCGTAGCGCATCGCCGCTGGACAGGCGCGGGAAGACGATATCGGACACCGCCAGAGTGTCGTCCACGATCTGCGTTTCGCGGGTCAGAATGGCCCGCCCGGCCACGCTCTGCTCCATCGGCAATTCGCCGATCTGCTGGGTAAACGACTCTTCCAGCCCCACCGTGGAGTGCGCGGTGATCCACCCGCCCTCCGTCGGGTCGTGGACGGGGACAGCCCGCTTCAGCAAGTAGACGGCCGCGCCCGCGGCCCGCAACAGTTCCACCGCAGATTGCACAATCAACTCGATCACGGTGTCAAGGTCGACCGACTGGTTGATGGCCTGGGTCACTTTGAGCAGCGCCTGCGAGCGCGCCCGCGCCTGGTTCACCTCCTGGTAGTGGACGGCGTTTTGCAGGGCCACGGCGGCATGGTCGGCCATGACCACCAGCAGCGCCATGTCGATGGCCTCGAACGCGGCGGGGCGGCGGGCGTAGAGACTCAGGACGCCCACGGCCTGGCCCTGGTAGATGAGCGGAACGGCGGCCGCCGAGCGCAACCGATAGCGCGCGGTGAGCGCCTCCCAGGGGTCGACCGTCGCGTCGTTCTGCAGATCGGGGGTCGTCTGTGGCTTGAGGGTGCGCATGGCCCGGCCACTGGGACCGTTATTGAGGGCGGGATCGCGCAGGTCGATGCGCAACCCCTGCTTGAAGGATCCCGCAGCATCGTCGCCCAGGACGGCCGCCGGGCGCACCTGCCGGTGCTCATCGAGCATCCCCAGCCAGGCCAGGTCGCTGTTCGTCAATTGGGCGGCGTAGCGCAGCAACTCATCGGCCACGGAGGGGAAGTCGAGGTGGCTGGCGACCCGTTTCACGGCATCCTGCAAGGTGCGCAGGTTGTCCACCGCCTGCATATTCTCACGGTGGAGTTGCGCGTTGGTGAGGGCCGTTGCGGCGTGGGTGGCAAGCAGTTGCACCAGCCATTCGTCCTCATCGCTGAACTCGGGGGCGCCGATCTTCTCGGTCAGGTAGAGGTCGCCCATAAGGCGGCCCTGCACGAAGATGGGCACGCCGAGCAGGCTGCGCATGGGCGGGTGGTGGGGCGGGAAGCCCGCGCGGCGGGGATCCGCACTGATATCGGGGATGCGCAGGCTGCGCCCGGCGCGCAACATGACGCCGAGCAGGCCGTGGCCGCGCGGCGGCGCGCCGATCTTGTCGCGCTCCTCCCGCGAGATTCCGGAGGTGGGGAAGCGGACGATGTAGCCGTCCTCGCCCAGCACGCCCAGGGCGGCGTAGCGGCAGCCGACCAGTTCGCGCGCCACATCGACGATGCGCTGCAGCAGGTTGTCCAGGTCGAGTTCGGCGGTGATCTCGATAGCCGCCTTGTTCAGGGCCAGCAACTGGCGCACACGCGAGTCGGCGCCGGGGCCGTCTTGCGCGGGCGGGGTCGTATCTACCTCAGATTGGGTCGTCACGCTACGCACTCCTGCAACGGGGCCGGCCGGCCCCGGCCCGCCGGCTATGTCGAGTCGGCGGACGGGGCGGCCAGCCGGGCAAAGCGGTAGCCTACCGAGCGCTCGGTCATGATATAGCGCGGGTTCTCCGAGTCGTCGCCCAGCTTCTTGCGCAACCGGCTCACATAGGTCTTCAGATAGTCCATGTCGCCCCGATACTCGTCGCCCCAGACCTTGCTCAGCAGCGTATCGAACGGCAGCACGCGCCCGGCATTGCGCACAAGCTGGTAGAGCAACTTGTATTCCGTCGGCGTGAGCTTGACCGGCTGGCCCTTCACCGTGACTTCCCGGCTGTCGAAATTCACTGCCACATCGCCCGACACAAACGAGGGCGCGGCACTGACCGGCGCCGGCAAATCGGTGCGGCGCAGCACCGCCTTGATCCGGGCGAAGAGTTCCAGGTGGCTGAAAGGCTTCACCAGGTAATCGTCGGCGCCGAGTTCCAGCCCGCGCACCTTGCTCATCTCGTCGCCGCGCGCCGTGAGCATCAACACCGGCGCGTCGGAGGTCTCGCGGATGCGCTGGAGCACCTCGAACCCGCTCATGCGCGGCATATTCACGTCGAGCAGCGTCACATCGGGGCTGAGCTCGGCGAACATGTGCACGCCTTGCTCGCCGTCTGCGGCGCTGTGCACCTCGGCGTCCTGCCATTGAAACTGGAGCCCAATGGTCACCGCTTCGACAATCGCTTTGTCGTCATCCACAATCAAAAACTTCATCGGCGTATCTTACCTGCACTTGTATTTAATATCCACGCACCCGGTCGGTCACGGGCCGGGCCGGCGGCCACGCCGCGCCTCCCGACGGCATCTTCCACGGCCAATGCGGTGTGGTCCTGCATCTATTATACCAGAAGGTCGGAATATTTACTGTTCATTCACCCGTATGTACCAGGGCCGTAACCAGCGGCGGCTATTATTAGGGCACAGCAGCGTGGTGAGCAGTCCGCGTGATCCTACCAACGACCCCGGTGCGGCCGGCGGATAGGGCGGATCTTTGGCTGCCGGTGCCGGGCAGATCCGGCGAGAACGACGACCGGCGATCAGCGGCTGGGCGCGGCGCCGATGCCCCCGCCTCGCCACCGGTCCTGTTGTTAGTAAGGATAACGCCATGAGCAACCAGAAACTACTCGTCGAGGACTGGATGACCAATCCGGTACAAGTTGTGCAGGTCAGCACCCCGGTGTTGGAAGCCTACAATATGATGATGGAGCGCTGTGTGCGCCGGCTGCCCGTGGTGGATGGCGGGAAGGTCGTGGGCATCGTCACGCTGGGCGATCTGCGCGAGGCGCGGCCCTCCCCGGCGACGAGCCTGAGCATCTACGAACTCAATTACCTGCTCTCCAAGCTGACCGTGGGCGAGGTCATGACGCACACGCCCTACACCGTGACGCTCGACACGCCGATCCAGGTGGCCGCGCGCATCATGCTCGATCGCAAGGTCGGCGGGTTGCCCGTGGTGGACGCGGAGTTGCGCCCGCTCGGCATCATCACGGAATCCGATGTCTTTCGCATGCTCACTGAAAAGTGGGACTATTTCACCGGGCCACATACCGAGCCAACGCCGGTCGGGGCTGGTCGCAACGGCGGCGTAAAGAGCACCGCCTATTAGGAGCGTCCTTTCCATGGAAACGTTACTCGAAACCACGGACCCATCCATCCCCGCCTTCGCGCCGCTGCCGCCGGTGGCCCCCGCCGTCCGGTGGGCCAGCGCGGCAGACGCCGTGAAGGTGGTTCGGTCCGGCCAACGGGTGTATATCGGGGGTGGCTGCGGGATACCGGTGGTGCTGGCCGGGGAGTTGGCGCGCCGCGCGCCCGAATTGCAAGATGTCGAAATCATCCACGTCCTGACCGCCGGCACCTCGGCCTGGGTGACACCGGAAGCCTCGACCGCCTTTCGCGATAACTCGCTGTTTATCGGCCCCAACGTGCGCGCTGCCGTACAGCAAGGCCGGGCCGATTTTACCCCGGTGTTCCTCTCGGAGGTCCCGCGCCTGTTCCGCGAAGGTCACCTGCCCATCGACGTGGCCCTGATCGCGGTGTCGCCGCCCGATGAACACGGCTATTGCAGCTACGGGGTGGAAGTGGGCGTGACCAAGCCGGCGGTCGAAAGCGCCCGCGTGGTCATCGCCGAGGTTAATCCGCGCATGCCGCGGGTCTGGGGCAACTCGTTCATCCATAGCAGCCAGATCGATTATTGCGTGGAAGTGGACTATCCGCTACCCGAATTCCGGCAAAGCGAACCGGCCCCGCTCTATAGCCTGATCGGCTGCCACGTCGCCGACCTCATCGAAGACGGCGCGACCCTGCAAATGGGCATCGGGGCGATCCCCAACGCCGTGCTTGACTATCTGGGCGACAAGCGCGACCTGGGCGTGCACAGTGAGATGTTCTCCGATGGGATTATCGACCTGGTGCAGCGGGGCGTGATTACCGGCGCGCGCAAAACGCTGCTGCCCGGCAAACTGGTTGCGGGCTTTGTCTTGGGCACCGAGCGCGTCTACCGCTTTGTCCACAACAACCCGATCATCGAGATGCGGACCACCGACTTCACCAACGATCCCTTCACCATCAGCCGCAACGACAAGATGGTCGCCATCAATGCAGCGCTGCAGGTCGATTTAACGGGCCAGGTCTGCGCCGACTCGATTGGCACGAAGTTGTACAGCGGCGTGGGCGGCCAGGCCGATTTTATTCGCGGCGCGGCGCGCTCAAAAGGCGGCAAGCCGATCATCGCGCTGCCCTCCACCGCGCTGGGCGGCAGCGTTTCGCGCATCGTCTCGACGCTGGAGCCGGGCGCCGGAGTCACGACCTCGCGCAACGACGTGCACTACATCGTGACCGAGCATGGGGTGGCCTATCTCTACGGCAAGACGGTGCGCCAGCGGACCGAGGCGCTGATCCGCATCGCGCACCCCGATTTCCGCGCCGAACTGACGGCCGCGGCCCGCGCCCGGCACCTGCTCTAAGCTGCGGGAACCGCCGCGAGGCGATAATCACATCACTTTGGGGGCCGGCTACCAACCGGCCCCTCTATTTTGGGCGCCGGTTGCGACTAGCGGCCCAGCGTGAAGCGCATGCGAACCGTTTGCCCGGCACCGCCGTCATAAATCAGCGCCAGATTATCGACGGCGATGTCCCAGTTGAAGGATCGCCCGCCCAGCAGCCGCAGCACGTCGGGCAGCCGGGCGGGGGTCGCGTCGCCGAACACCAGCGTGATATGGGGCATCCAGGCGCCGGGCGCGTAATAGCCGCTGCCGCCGCGGGCGACGGCCTCCAGACGAGGCCAGAGGGCCTGGTGGAAAGCGGTCAGCGCCGGGTCGCGTACCACCGGGACATAGACTACCGGCGCGGCGCCCGTGAAGATGCCCAGGCCCGTCGTCGTGACGCGGAAGGGCGCCCGCGCGCGGGCGAAGTCGCGCAGCGCGGCTTCCAGGGCGGGCAGGTCATAATCCGCCGCGACATGATAGCTGAAGTGGGGGAACGGGGTCATATAGACGCCGCGCAGGCCGCACGCCGCCGCCAGTTCGGCCCAGAGGCTTTCGACCGCCTGGTAATGCGCCGCATCGAGCAGCGAGACCACACCATGCATGGACGGCGATCCTTAAGAGAAGATCCTCGAATTTATCGCTTTCCGGTCACAGGTAATTCCATACGCCTGCGCCGGCCCCTGGATCATGCAGGTTTATCACCTTTGAACAGCGGGGCTGGGATCATCCATGCGCCATAACTTCCGGCGAAGCTAATCCCAGTATACGGTAGAAAGGTGGCAAATTTACAGACCCGCGGTCATTGTGTTATCATGGCGCAGAATATGAGTAACCCCCGTCGCCCGGCTGCGTCGTGCGCCCGCGGGTGGCGGAAGATCAGGCGATGATCCCATTCGAGCAAATTGGCGTGGCGGGCCGGCAGGGCCGGGGTTCTGCGCTTCAAGTTTGGGCTGTACGAGCGGGTCTCCTGCCGGGTCCGTCGGCTTATGGTCAGCATCGGGTATCAGCGCTCGATCGCCTCTCCAGCAAGGGAATTTATGAGTGTAGATGAAAGTGTGGCGCTGCTGAGGCAGCAGGCCACGGCGTTGCTGCGGGCGCAATGGGGCGCAGACGTCGTTCTGGAAACGCCGATCGTGCTCAAAGATGCGACCCGCAACCGGATCGTGCGCTATGCGGTGGCCGGCGCCGCGCTCCCAGGTAGGCAGTCGGTGATCGTGAAGCAGATCACGCGCGAGGCGGCGCGCGGGTTCACGGATTGGGCCGGTCTAGCCTTTTTGACCGGGGTGCCGGGGACCGCGGGCTTGAGTCCCCGCTTCTATGCGGGCGATCCCGCGGCGGGATTTTTCGTGATGCAGGATATGGGCGGCTCGCGCAGCCTGGACGACGTGTTGCGCGGCGACGACCCGGCAGCGGTCTGGACCGGGTTTCTCGCCCTGGCCCGCCAGACGGCCCGGCTGCACGGCCTGACGCTCAACCGCGAAGCGGCCTTCACGCAAGCCCGAGCGGATCTGCCCGAGGCCGGCGCGCTCACCCGCCATGCGGAAGCGGCGCGGTGGCAGGCGGGGCTGGACGGGGTGTATGACTGGCTGGCCGCCGTGGACTGTCCGGCTCCGGCCGGACTTGCTGCCTGCTGCGCCCGGATCGCCGGCGTATACGCCGACCCCGGTCCATTCCTGACGTTTACGCACGGCGATATGGCGCCCACCAACAATCATCTGGTGGACGGACACATCTCCCTGGTCGATTTTGAGTACGGGGCCTTTCGCCACGCCTTGTATGACATGACGTGCTGGCAGATGTTGTGCCCGCTGCCGGAGGATCTGGTAGCGGCGATCAGCGCGACCTATCGCGCCGCGCTTGCCCCATACTGTCCGGCGGTGCAGGATGCCGATGGCTACGCCGCCGCCTGGGCGGATCTCTGCGCCTATCGCGGGTTGGCGATGCTCCAGTGGATCCCGCCCGGCATCCTGGAGGCGAACCGATCCTGGGTAGATGATTGGACGATGCGCGAAGCCGTGCTGGCGACCGTGGAGCAACTACGCGAGGTCAGCGCCCCGTTCCCTGATCGCGCCCCGCTCACCGCGGCGGCGACGGTGCTGGCGCAGGCGCTGCGCAGGCGCTGGCCGGAGTTCACCACCGTTTTGCCGCGCTGGCCTGCTTTGCGACTCCAGGGTTAGCGTATGTAAATGAATCACGGTGCGGGAGTACGGGAGCACGTCCCCTGGGCGGGGACCAGATCACGTCTCGACTCCAGCACCGTGATTCTCCGCTTTCGCCCTGCCGAATACTGCGATAGGCCCGGATATCGGCCCCCACGCGGGTTACACCCGCGCGGAACAGCGTGACTAGGCGGACCCGGCCATGACGTTCGCGCAGTTGGCCTGGATGCGCTGCAGGAAGGCGTGCAGTTGGGCCTTCTCGGCGTCGGAGAACCCGGCGACGATGGCCGCATCGGCGCGCTCGACGACGCTCCAGAGCTGGGCCAGCGTGCGCTCTCCTGCCTCGGTGATGCGGATGGCGGGCGGCACGGCGTCCGGCAGCCGGGCGATCAGGCCCCTGGCGAAGAGCGGGGCCAGCAGGGCGGCCAGGTCGTCGCCGAAGGTGGCCGTGTCGCGGGCCACCTGGGCTTCAGGGATGGACTCGTCGCAGGCCAGCATCATCAGCAGGATCACCTGGGTGCTGTTGAGATCGGAGACGCGGCGCAGTTGGGCGTCAAACGCCTGCTGGATCAGCTTGCCGGTGACGTTGACTTCGCGGCCCAGGTTGGCGCGGATATAGTTCACTAACATCGCCAGGACCATCCTTACCTTCAGTTCATAGACGCTGATGCCGGTGGCAACGCCGACATTGAGCGACTCCACCGCCCCGCTCATGGGGATCTGCACCACCACATCGGCCAGCGCCAGGATGTCGTCGCCCACGCCCGCCGTCTCATTGCCGACGACCAGGGCGACCGGCCTGCGCTGCAACGGCGCCAGGGCCTGGATGTCGCGGGCGTGGGGGCTGGTCGCCACGATCTGGTAGCCGCGCGCCTTCAGGTCTTGCACGGCGGCCACGCCCGACGGGAACCGCCGCAGGCGCACGTCGAACACCTTACCGCGCGAAGCCGCCACGGTCTTCTTGAAGTAGAGATCGAGGTCGGGGTGGGTCGCCACCAGGTCGCGGATGCCGAACGCGCCGGCTGTGCGCACGATGGTGCCCAGGTTGCCGTGGTCCTGCACATGGTCGAGAACCAGCACGAAGTCGCCCGCGGGCGCCTCCCGCTCCGGCGGCAGCGCCACCACGCCGAGCAGCGGCACCAGGTACGCCGTATCGCTGATCTTCTTCGCGATGCCCTCGGACACGGCGGCGCAGGGCACGCCCACCGCGACCAGCCGGGCCAGCACGGGGTCCTCGCGGGCGGCGGCATGGTAAAACACCTGTTCGATCGTGGCCCTGGCGTCCAGCGCCCAGCCGAGGCTGGCGGCGCCTTCGAGCAGAGCCTTGCCGTGGCGCGCCCGGCCCGCCGCCGTCGCGAGTTCGCGGGCTTCGACCACGCGCGGGTCCTTGATCGCGGTGATCTGTTCGCCGGAGAGGGCCGGTTTGCTCATCGGGGTGGGGGGGATGCGGCGGCGCGCGCCGCCAGCCACTGTTGCGCGAAGTCCACAGCGGCGCGCTGGCGGAACAGCCGCGACTCCGCCGAGCCGATCTTGCCGATCCGCGTCTGCCCGGTGGCGTCGAACGCCGCGCCGATTTCGGGGAACGGGTCGTCGTCCCAGGCGGTGTCGCGGTAGGTCTTCCAGACGCGACGCCCGTCTTCCAGCAGGGCCGCGCCCTGTAGTTCGTCGCCCGACGTGCCCGCGCGAAACTCGCCCAGGTGCAGCGAGGTGTTGTTGCCGTGGCCCACGCCCAGCAACAGAACGAACCCGTCGAGGCCATAAACGCGGGCCAGGGGCGATTGTTCGCCCAGTGCATATTCCAGCGCGTGGTCGGCGCCGACGAAGGCGGCGTGGCGGCCCCAGGCCGCAAACGACAGCGCCGGGTGATCGCTGCGGCGCACGCCCGGCCAGGTGCGGAACGTCTCGACGATGCGGCCCATCTGCCGGGTCGGGGTGATGGCCGGCTCAAAGGCAGGCATCGTGTCGCGGATGATCGGCCACCAGGCTTCGGGCACCGGCGGGTGCCGCCAGTAGGACGGCTCGGAGTTCTCGGAGGTGTGCGTGGGCATGACCAGCGTGCCTTCCGGCGTCACCACGTCCATCAGCGCCTGCACCACGGCCACCGCCGCACCCACGACATAGCCGATGGCGCTCAACGACGAGTGGACCAGCACGGTCATGCCCGGTTCCAGCCCGAGCGCGCGTAAATCGGCGGCCAGCGTGGCGCGGGTGCGCGGGCTGTCTACATCCTGGATCGATTTCGTTTCGCTCACGATGCCCCTCCGGACAATTGCCGCTGAGTGCCGTCTGGTCAACGCAGGATCGTTTGTCCGCAGGCAGTATACCATCCCGGCCGCGGTGCCGTCATCGCCGCCTGGACCGAGTTCCCGCCCCCGCCGTTAGTCGTACGCCTCATGAGCGAAAGCGGCTACACCCCCCGCCGATTGCGGCACGCGAAATGCGCGTGCTACAATTACCCACAATGGATCCGTAGCCGTGCATATGCGGCGGATTCGGGCGGGGAGGTGCGCTATGGCAATCATCGAGGTAGACGACCTGCGGAAGACCTTTCGCAGCAAACGCAAGGAGGCGGGGCTGCGCGGCAGCCTGAAGGCGCTGGTGCGGCCCGACTATTACGTGGTCGAGGCAGTCAAGGGCATCAGCCTGCGCTGCGAGCGGGGCGAGTTGCTGGCCTTCATCGGGCCGAACGGCGCGGGCAAGTCAACCACGATCAAGATGCTGACCGGCATCCTCTATCCCAGCGCGGGCCGCGCCCAGGTGCTCGGCCTGACCCCCTGGCGCGACCGCGAGCGGCTGGCCTTCAACATCGCCTCGGTCTTCGGCCAGAAGTCGCAGCTCTGGATCCACCTGCCGCCGCTGGATACCTTCAACCTGCTCGCGCGCATCTACGAGCTGGACGACCGCGCCTATCGCGCCCGGCGCGACTACCTGATCGAGGTCTTCGACATCGGCGACCTGGTGAATACGCCCGCGCGCCGGCTCAGCCTGGGCGAACGCATGCGCTGCGAGTTCGCCGCCGCGCTGATCCACCGGCCCCAGGTGCTGTTCCTGGACGAGCCGACCATCGGCCTGGACGTGGTGACCAAACAGCGCATCCGTGACCTGATCCGGCAGTTGAACCGCGAAGAGCAGGTGACGGTCTTCCTGACCTCGCATGACGCGGGCGACATCGAGCAGTTGTGCAAGCGGGTCATCGTCATCAACCACGGCACGATGATCCTGAACACGAGCGTGAGCACGCTGCGCCGCCGCTACCTCAAGCATAAGATCGTCGACCTCAAGCTGCAAGACCCGCTGCCGCCGGAGGGATTGCAGTTGCCGGGCGCCACCGTGCTGAAGACCAGCACCTACGGCGCGAAGCTGCAAGTCGATACGGCGGTCACGGGCATCGACGCGGTGATCGGGCGGCTGGTGGCCGCGTACCAGGTGGCGGACATCACCATCGAGGACCCGCCGCTGGAGGAGATCATCGCCGCGATTTACGCCCAACCGGCGGAGAGCGCCACCCCCGCGGGCGCCACGCCGGCGCCGGTAGCTGTGCAGGTGTCGCCATGAGCAGCATCACGAGCAATCCGCGGGCCGACC
>CBJNAR010000009.1:0-15756 GCA_966434075.1 uncultured bacterium | reverse complement strand
TACCATCCAGGTCCGGGGATGGGCAAGGCCCGTCGCCTGCGGTGGGCAACCGGACAACTACCGGGTGGCCTTCAGTCTCCCCCGCTTCGCTATGGACGCCACAGGCGGCCAGTGTCTCGCATAGAACCGCAGACGATGCCGCGAAAGGATGGGGGCGGGCCGTGGCGGCGGCTTTCGCGGGGGTGCGCTTGCGCCGCGCCGCGGTGCCGGGATCGGTCGTCTCCCCCCACAGCACCCACCGCGGCGAGTCGTTGCCCGCCGCAGGCAGCCACGACCCATGCAACACGATCATACCGGCGTCCTTTCCTGACTCGCTCCCAGTATGACATAACATGCATTGCAGCACAAGGGCTTCTCATAAGCTGCAGCACGCTACCGGGCAACGGCGGATCGCGGCCGTCTGGGGATCGGCTTCCAACTCCCGCCCCGCCCGGTAACCGCCTGACCACATCCTAACACTGTCTGCAAAATTCGAGGCAAGCCCCGCTTAATCGGTGCTGTGTTGTACCCTGTCCCAAGGCGCGGCGAAACCCAGAAAGGTCAGGAAACACCGGGAGCGGGGCGCTCGATCCGCACGGCGAGCGGCGCGCCCGTCTGCATTCCTGAGTCCGATACCGCCGCGCTGGCCGGGGGCGCGGATCGGCTGCTGGTCGACGGGGAGATCCCGGACCTGGGCGGGGGTCTCCGGTTTACGGTGGTCGCCACCCCCGGCCATTCACCAGGCATCGCCTGCCTCTACGCGCCAGCGCGCCGACTACCGATCGTCGCCGATGCGGTGCAGGGCTACGGGCCGCCCGGCGCAGGACTGCTGCTCTACTTCCAGTCGGGCTGCCACTACCGCGCCAGCCTGGAGCGGTTGGCAGCACTCGACGTGGACGTGCTGGTCCTCGGCCGTCCCTTCGCCTGGTCCGGGCCGGCGGGCTTGTTCCCCGCGGGGCGGATGTGCGGCGCTTTCCGGTCGAGAGCCAAATGGCGGCGGGGCAGGTGGCGGCGGCCGTAGAGCGGGCTTCGCCCAATGCCCGGAGCGGCAACCGGCGTTTGTCGGCCAAGCGCTTGTCCCACTGCGGGCAGCGGAGCCGCGGTTCGACCTGCAATCCGGGCATGGGTTGAGCCGCCTGGCCGAAGGCACACTCACCCGCGAGCTAGCCGACCTGGGCCTCGGCTGACAATCCCCGCCCGCTGAAGGTCGGAGATGATCTCTGCGCTGCGCCGGTTGCACTGCCTGGCGTCGGTCGTCAACCAGAGACCTTGGCCTGTACCCGCCCATCCCCACCGCGATCGTGGTGGCTTGAACCCGATCCGGTCCCGCACCTGGCGCAGCTCGGTTATCCTCGGACGCAGCCCGCGAAACCCGCCCCGGCGTAATCCAGCGCAGCGTATGTCTTTTACCGCGGAAAGGAGTTGCATTATCCATGCAGCGGCGGTATAGTAGAGCCACCAAATCCCCACCATTCCTGTACAGGCCGGCCAGGGATTGCACTCTACTCCGCGATCTCCGTTCCCATTGCGCGCCCGGCGGGTACCTGTTTGCCGGCTGTGTAGCATACACCGGATCTCATGGCCTGGGGGAAGGCGCCCACGATGGCGAACAAGAGCGCCGATGTGAAGCAAGCTACGCTTGTACCCGAGGCCGGCGCCGGCGCGCGTACTGGGGACCCGTTCGCCGGAATTGCCTACCTGGAGCGCCCGACCACCTGCGCCGGGGGCGGGCCCGCCGGCCGTTTACTGCCCATCCGTAAACACGCACGGCCGGGGGTCCGTCGCGCGCTACCACGCAGCAGGGCCCCGCTGTGGCGAGGAGGCGCGGCCGCCATGGCTCTAACTGGCCGTTTGGCGGACTGCCCTATACTTGATCCATGTCTATACCAGTTTTAACTACTAAACTCTATATTCCCCAACCGCCACCAGGGGCGGTGCTGCGTCCCCGCCTGCTGGAGCGGCTGGACGCGGGTTTGCACCGCAAGCTGACGCTCATCGCGGCTCCCGCCGGGTCCGGCAAAACCACGCTGCTGACCGCCTGGCTCGCCGGCAGTCAGCGTCAGGTGGCCTGGTTGTCGCTGGATGCGGCGGACGGCGAGCCGGCCCGCTTTCTGACCTACCTGGTCGCCGCTTTACGTACCGTGGCCGCCCCGGTCGGGGAAGACTTGTTGCCGGCCCTCCAGGCACCGCAGCCCCCGCCAAGCGAAGCCATCCTGACTACCCTGCTCAATGAAATCGCCGCCGTCCCCCACCGCCTCGTGCTCGTCCTCGACGACTACCACCTGATCGACGCCCACGCCATTGACGAGGCCACGACCTTCTTGCTTGAGCACCTGCCACCACAGTTGCACCTGGTCATCGCCAGCCGCGAAGACCCCCCGCTCCCGCTGGCGCGGCTCCGCGCCCGTAACCAGCTAACAGAGGTGCGCGCCGCCGACCTGCGCTTTACCCCTGCGGAAGCCGCCGCCTTTCTCCAGGCGATGAACCTACAGCTCTCGGCAGACGAGGTGGCGGCCCTGGAAGAGCGCACCGAGGGCTGGATCGCCGGGCTGCAACTGGCCGCGCTCTCGCTGCAGGGCCGGCGCGACGTGCCCGCCTCGATCCGGGCGTTCGCCGGCGACCATCGCTACATCCTGGACTACCTGGGCGAAGAGGTCCTCGCGCACCAGCCGGCGGCCGTGCGCCGCTTCTTACTCCACACTGCCATTCTCGAACGTTTGACTGGCGCGCTGTGCGAGGCCGTCACCGGGCAGGAGGGCGGCAGCGCGCGTCTGGAAGCCCTGGAACGCGGCAACTTTTTTGTCGTGCCGCTGGATGAGCGGCGCCAGTGGTATCGCTATCACCACCTCTTTGCCGAAGTGCTCCTGGCGCATTTACGGGCGGAACAACCCGATCTGCTACCGACACTGCACCGGCGGGCGAGCGCTTGGTACGAGCAGCACGGCTTGGCGGCGGAAGCGATCCGCCATGCCCTGGCGGCGCAGGATTTCCAGCGCGCGACGGACCTGGTCGAGCGGGCCTTGCCCGCCATGCTCAAGACTCGCCAGGAGGCCACGTTTCTCGGCTGGCTGAAGGCCCTGCCCAACGAGCTAGTCCGCGTCCGGCCGGTGCTGAGCGTGGGGTATGCCTCGGCGTTACTGGCCGTGGGGGAGCTTGCCGGCGTGGAGGATCGCCTCCGCGACGCGGAACGGTGGCTGGACACGCTGGCAGATATAAGTGAGTCACCGCACCCAGCGGGTAGCCGCCCAGGGGCGGCGATGGTCGTCATGGATGAGGAGGCGCTACGCCGACTGCCGGGGGTAATAGCGGTGTACCGCGCTGGGCAGGCCATGGCGCTGGGCGATGTGCCGGCGACCGTGCAATACGCCCGGCGGGCGCTCGACCTCGTCCCGCAGGACGACGATCTCTCGCGCGGATCGGCCACGACGCTGCTGGGGCTCGCGGCCTGGACGAGTGGGGATCTCGACGCCGCGGGGCGGGCGTTTGCCGCCGGCGTGGCGCATTTGCAGCGGGCCGAGAACATTTCCGCCGCGATCGGCCTCGCCGATATACTGATTACCCAGGGCCGGCTCCACGACGCGATGCGAACCTATGAGCACGCGTTGCAGCCGGCCGCGGAGCCGGGTGCCCTCTGGGCGCCAGACGGCACCCGCCCGGTTCTGCGGGGCACGCCGGACATGTACGTGGGGATGAGTACGCTCCTCTGCGAACAAAACAATCTGGACGCCGCCACCCAGCACCTGCGGCGAAGCAAGGAGTTCGGGGAGCACAGCGGGTTACCGCAGAACCCCTATCGCTGGCGCGTCGCCATGGCGCGCATCCTGGACGCGCGGGGTGATCTGAACGGCGCGTTCGCCCTGCTGCAGGAAGCAGAGCGACTGTATGTCCGTGATTTCTTCCCGAATGCACGTCCCGTCGCGGCCTTGAAGGCACGGGTGTGGGTCGCGCAGGGGAGGTTGGCCGAGGCACTCGGCTGGGCGCGGGCGCAGGGCCTGTCGGCCTCTGACGACCTCAGCTACCTGCGCGAGTTCGAGCACATTACGCTCGCCCGGTTGCTGCTGGCCCACCATGCCAGTGACGGGGACAAAGGCGCGATTCGGGAGGCCATGGCACTGCTGGGGCGCCTGGGGCAAGCAGCCGAAGCAGGTGGGAGAACGGGCAGCCTGATCGAGATCCTGGTGCTGCAGGCGCTTGCCCAGCAGATGCAAGACGATATTCCTGCTGCACTTGTGCCGCTAGAACGCGCCCTGGGCCTGGCCGAGCCGGAGGGCTACGTCCGCATCTTTGTGGACGAAGGCGCCCCCATGACGGCCCTGTTGGAAGCCGCCGCCAACCAGCGGATCGCCCCGCGCTATACTCGGCGCCTACTGGCCGCCGGAGGCCAGGCAGAGGATAGAACGCCGGTCAAACAAGATTTGATCGAGCCGCTGAGCGGGCGGGAGTTGGAAGTGCTGCGGCTGCTCAGAACCGAGATGACCGGCCCGGAAATTGCCCGTGAGTTAATGGTGTCGCTGCACACGGTGCGGACGCACACCAACAAGATTTACGTCAAGCTGGGGGTGAACAACCGCCGGGCGGCCGTTCGCCGCGCGGGGGATCTTGGTTTGTTGTAACGCACGTTCAACCAGCACAGGCAGCCCCGGCGGGTGGTAGGGCCAACCCGCCGGGGCTGCTTATTGCCCGGCATCTGGCGGGTGAAGAGATCAACACATCGATCAACACATGTGTTGATGCCGCCTCATTACATTGGTTGGTATGCTGGGGTGGAAGTCAAGCACGCAGGCACCCCCCGGTGCCAAACCTTGACGCTGATCACTACCCTTCACAAAGGAGACAAACGCATGAACACCAGGAATCGCATCCGTTGGGCCGGGCTATCCACGATGGTGGCCGGGCTGTGTTACGTGGGCGTGGGGCTGTTCCACCCCCTGGAAACGCTTGCGACAGTCACCACCGTCCAGTGGGTTATCGTCCACGCCCTGGCCGTCGCCTTGTCCTTCTTCGGTGTGCTGGGCATTACGGGGCTCTACGCCCGCCAAGCGCAAGAGAGCGGGGGGCTGGGGCTGGCCGGCTATGTCCTGTTGACCCTCTGGCTGGTGCTGTTAGTGCCCTTCACCTTCACCGAAGTCATGATCTTGCCGCCGGTGGCGACCACGGCGCCGGCGTTTGTGGAGAGCTTCCTGGGGATGTTCAACGGCCGTCCCGGCGAACTGGACCTGAGCGCGGCCAAGACTCTGTACGACCTGGATGGGGCCGCGTATCTGCTCGGCGCCCTGCTGTTCGGCATCGCAACGATTCGCGCCGGCATCGTGTCACGCTGGCCCGCCGGTCTGCTGGCTGTCACAGCCGCAGTGACCCCGCTGGGTGCGCTGCTGCCGGAGGAGCACAAGGCCCTCGTGGCGGTGCCGATGGGGATCGCGCTGGCCTGGCTGGGCTTTGCGCTCTTGTCGGAACGCCGCAAGGAAGTCGCTGACCCGGTAGCTGAACGGGCTATCCCCCAGCTTGGCCGGGCCGGAGCCGAGTAAGCTAGCTGGAAACCGGATGGAGGGGACGAACTGCCACAAAGCTGCTCGTCTCCTCGGCAACTCGATGGTCCGCGCCTGACGAACTTCCACCGACGAAGACGTCTCACTACCCGTGCCGCCACCTTCAACACGTGTAGCAATCGGTACACATGAAAGTGCCGCTACGCCCAAGGAGCCTCAACATGAAAGCACATGTCACCACTGAAGGTCGCGTTCCCGACGTGTCTCGACTGAACGATGCAGGCAAAACTCCGTCTCAGAAACCCAGAGCGCGGGCCAAAGTCCACCTGGCGGCAGGGCTCGTCATTGGCCTGATCGTGCTGAGCGCCATCCCGCTAATCTCTGGCGCCTTCCGCCTGAGTGAGTTGGCTAGTGGCGCTGCGATCACGCCGGCCAACGCACGGTTCTTCGCGGCGCCGCTGCCTGTCGTGGTGCATATCGTATGTGCTGGCTTCTATGCCATTCTCGGCGCGTTCCAGTTCGCGGACGGGTTCCGGCGGCGCTGGCCGGGCTGGCACCGCCTGGCCGGGCGGCTGCTGGTCGGCTGTGGGCTGCTGGTCGGGCTCTCCGGGCTGTGGATGACGTTGTTCTATGCCCTGCCGCCGAGCGACGGCCCGCTATTGTACGTGTTCCGGCTCCTGTTCGGCGCGGCCATGGTCGCCTCGATCATCCTGGGCTTCATCACCGTCCGACGGGGGGACGTGCGCGGGCACCGCGCCTGGATGGCGCGCGGCTACGCGCTCGGGCTGGGCGCCGGCACCCAGGTGGTGACCCTGGCGGTTGGGGAGATGATCGCCGGCCCGCCGCCTGAGAACAGCCGAGCGCTTTTGATGGGCGCGGCGTGGGCGATCAACCTCGCCGTGGCCGAATGGGCTATCCGCAGGCGACCGGCCCACGTGACTGCTGCGCGCGCTCACCCGGCATCAGTTGTCGGCTCCTGTCTGCGCTGAGGCATAGATCACCAGGTCAATCACCAAGTTTAGTGAGCCGGCATCACTATATTGGTTTGTATGCTCTTGTGGAAGGCAAGAAGCCGAGCAGCGACGAGGGGCTTAAGCCAGATGAGGAATACACGGGAGGCCCAGAATGGGTATAACAAATATGATCAGAGAAGGCTCGGGCGAGACTGGACACTACGAGATACGAATCAAGGGGCACCTTGAAGGCAGGTGGGCCGTCTGGTTTGAGGGCCTGACCCTGACGTTGGAAGAGAACGGTGATACGCTGTTAACCGGCCCGGTGATCGATCAAGCCGCGTTACACGGATGGCTCAGAAAAGTGCGTGATTTAGGAATGGATTTAATCGCGGTAACCCGTGTCGGACCAGCCCAGGCCGATGCGGCAACCATCGAACAGTAATCTGAGCAGGGCAACTTAGCTAAGGCAGCTTACCGTCGAACGCACCTACCGATCCGACACACTCAAGCAGTGGTCGCTTGATAGAACCTTGAAGTGTAGTGAGCACCAGCCCTCAAGCCGGTGTTAGGAGGAACTTAAAATGAAGGCAATAGTAGCGACAAAGTATGGTCCCCCGGAAGTCCTGGAGCTACGCGAAGTAGCAAAACCTGCTCCGGAAGACAACCAAGTCCTGATCAAAGTCTACGCGACGACCGTGACAGCAGGGGACGCCAGGGTGCGGGGTTTCATCGTTCCCCCTTCGGCCTGGCTCCCCGCTCGATTGACACTTGGTCTGTGGAAACCCAGAAAAGCGATTCCCGGGATGGTGCTGGCCGGAGAAGTTGAAGCGGTGGGCAAAGGCGTCACGCGCTTCAAGAAGGGCGACCGGGTCTACACGTATGACATCACCCGGTTGTCGACGTATGCCGAGTATGCCTGCGTGCCGGAGAGCAGCGCGCTGGCATGCAAACCGGCCTCGATCAGCTATGAGGAGGCCGCCGCCATTCCTTTCGGCGGCATCACCGCCCTGCATTTTCTGCGACGAGGGCAGATCCAGCGCGGACAGCGCGTGCTGATCTATGGCGCTTCCGGCAGCGTCGGGACATTCGCGGTTCAACTGGCAAAATACTTCGGCGCCCAGGTGACCGGCGTGTGCAGCACGGCGAACGTGGAGTTGGTGAAATCGCTGGGCGCAGATCGGGTCATCGATTACACGCGCGCCGATTTCAGCAGCAGCGGCGCGACCTACGACATCATCTTTGACACGGTAGGTAAGAGCTCGCTGGCGGACTGTCTGCGGTCGCTCAAAATGGGGGGCGTCTATCTTCAAGCCGTTGTCGGGCCGGCGCAACTGCTGCAAATGCGCCGGGTCGCGATGCGGAGCGGCAAGACGCTGATCGGCGAGACAGCCTTCCCAAAGACGGAAGATCTCAACTTCCTCACCGAGCTGGTTGAAGCCGGGAAGATCAAACCGGTCATCGACCGGCGCTATCGCCTGGAGCAGATGGTCGAGGCGCACCGCTACGTTGACCAGGGCCACAAAAAGGGGAACATCGTCATCACGGTCGCCTGACCGAGCGATGGTGTGAAGCCCGCACCGGCCGTAAAATCGCGCGGTTGCTACTACCTGTCAGGGCCCACGATATCGTTTACAGTGTAGCTAAGTAGCTGCACAACAGCCGGGCTAATGCTGGATGTAATAGCTTCTGCTAAGAAGCGCGGACTACAAACGATGTCGTGGGCCCTGACAACTACCCAACTAGACGTAAGGCAGGCGAGACGCGGCCAGGGCCGCCACTGCCGATATGAGAACATAAGGATGAAAACAATGTCCACTATAGAAATGCCGGCAATCGATACGGGCGGGTCCCGCGCTCAGATGCCGCCGGCGCGCCAGGGGAAGTGGTATGACGTAGTAATAATCGGTGGCGCCGCCGCCGGTTTGAGCGGCGCGCTGGCGCTTGCGCGTTCGCGCCGGTCGGTGCTGGTGATTGACGGCGGCCAGCCGCGCAACGCCCCGGCCACCCACATGCATAATTACCTGTCGCGTGACGGGATGCCTCCCTCAGAGCTGCTGGCTATTGGCCGCTCCGAGGTAACCGGCTACGGCGGCGAGATCATCGCCGCTAGCGTCGCTTCGGTCGAGCGCCTGAACAGCGCGGATAATCACAACGGCTTCCTGGTGGCACTGGCCGATGGCAGCAGCGTGTACGCGCGGCGGCTGCTAGTTGCCACCGGGCTGGTTGACGTACTACCCAACGTGCCCGGCCTGCGCGAGCGGTGGGGTCGTGACGTGCTACACTGCGCGTATTGCCACGGCTGGGAAGTACAAGACCAAGCCATCGGCATCCTCGCTAGTGGACCGACGGCGGTGCATGTGGCCCAGTTGTTCCGGCAGTTGAGCCGGGATGTGGTCTTGTTTCAGCACACCGCGCCTGCCCTGGTTGAGGAGCAAGTCGAGCAACTGGCTGCCCGCGGCATCGCCGTCATTACCGGCGAGGTAGCGTCCGTCGAGATCGAGAACGACCGGCTGGCGGGCGTGCGGCTGCAATCGGGCGAGTTTATTCCGCGCCAGGTTGTAGTGGTCACGCCACGACTCGCAGCACGTGCCGAGGTGCTGCAACCTCTGGGGCTCGTAACAACCGACCAGGAGGTCGCGGGTCAGGTGAACGGCAATTACGTCGCCGCGGACACCAGGGGCGCCACCAACGCAGCGGGGGTATGGGTTGCCGGTAATGTCGCCGATCCATCTGCGCAGGTCATCAGCGCTGCGGCCGCCGGCCTAAAGGCAGCCGCAGCGATCAACGCGGACCTGGTCGCCGAGGAAACCGTTCGGGCCGTGGCGGCCTTTCGCGCCCAAACTCGATCGGGTGCTTAGGACAGCCGATTGGGATGCAACACCCGGTGTGCGCGTCCCTGGTTACGCGCGTGCCCGTCGTGCACGACGGGCACGCGCCGGGCACGCTGGACTAGATCAGGGCGATGACCGCCGCCACGCCGGCCTTCCCGGCCTCGTCGGCTAACTCTTTGACCAGCCCTTTGATGAAATCGCCGATGCCCCCGCCGATGAGCGACCCCGCGTGGGCCGACCACCGCCACCGGGCTTGGGCAAACTGCGCTTCCCAGTTCGTGGCGACCATATCGCTGTGCTCGCTGACCGCCCAGTCGTCATCCCGGCTGCCCGCCTCAAACGTACCGTGGGTCCGGCCCTGGTGGGTCACGGAATAGGCCAACCCGGCGGGCGTCATGAGCACCACCACCAGCGTCGTGTCATACGAGTCGGCGCCGCTGTCGTGGAAATGGCCGGAGAAGGAGAGGTCGCCTTGCCGCGTCAGAGCCAGGTCGAACCAGCCGCCGAGGGCCACCCCCGACGCGAACGTGATGTCGTCATGGATATGCACGCTATTGACCGGTTGCGGATCGGGGTACCAGTTGGCATCTTGCACCGCGCCGTTGCCGCCGATCCACCACACTTCCATGCTGTCGGGGATGCGCGTCGTGGCCGCAAGCCCACTGCCCCCGGCCGCATTCCCGCCAGGCGCCAGTTCGAAGCGGTTCCAACTGCCCCCTTCGTACCAGTTGGCATCTTGCACCGCGCCGTTGGGGCCAATCCACCAGAGTTCCAGGCTGCTGGGGATGCGCGCCACGGCTTTGATGCCGCTGCTGGTGGCTGCGCTCCCGGGGGGGGCAAGTTCGAAACGGTTCCACGTGCCGCCGTCATACCAGTTGGCGTCCTCCACTGTGCCGTTGGGGCCAATCCACCACACTTCCAGGCTGGTAGGGATGCGCGACACGGCGGTGATCCCTGCGCCGGGCGTCGCGCTGCCGGCGGGCGCCAGTTCGAAATGTTGCCAGGTGCCGCCGTCGTACCAGAAGTAATCTTGTACCGCACCATTGTCGCCCACCCACCACACTTCCAGGCTGTTGGAGATGCGCGAGACGGCGGCGATGCTACTGGCGGTGGCCGCGCTGCCGGCGGGCGCCAGCTCAAAGCGCTGCCAGGTGCCGCCGTCATACCAGTACGCGTCTTGCACCGACCCGTTGGGCCCCACCCACCAGACTTCCAGGCTGGTGGGAATGCGCGACACTCCCTTGATGCCGCTACTCGTTGATGCGCTGCCGGCAGGGGCGAGTTCAAAGCGCTGCCAGGTGCCGCCGTCGTACCAGTTGGCATCTTGCACCGACCCGTTGGGCGCAATCCACCACACTTCCATGCTGCCAGGGATGCGGGAGACGGCGGTGATGCCGCCGGTGGGGGCCGCACTGCCCGCGGGCGCCAGTTCATAGCGCTGCCAGGTGCTGCCGTCATACCAGTTGGCGCCTTGCACCGAGCCGTTTGGCGCAATCCACCACATCTCCATGCTGTTGGGGATGCGCGACACGGCGGTAATACCTTTGTTACCGGCCGATGCCTCGGCCGGCGCCAGTTCGAAATGATTCCAGGCCATGGTTGTTTCTCTCCTCTAAGCTGTTGGCAAGAGCGGCCGCGGGGGCGTTGTAGCCCGCACATAGGGGTTGGTGCAGACGCAGGGATAGTGCGCGATACAATCCCGGCCATCCAGGCTCCGGCCATCCAGGCTTTGGGTGCAAGCGCTGGCCTCCCGGACTGAAGCGCGCTATCGTGCCGGGATCCGCTGCCGAGTCACGTACGGATCAAGGTACGCCCGCCCTGCCATGGGCAGTAGTAGATGAAATCGCTAAGTGGGTGCTCGGTATCTGTGCGTAATTTTAGCAGCTTCCGCCCGCGCATATATCTCCGAACTTTGTGCGCTTCCCCACTTAGACGTCGCCCGGCGGCTCGAGTTCGAGTCCCGCAAGAATCGTGGCTGCGTTGATTCGCTTATTGAACAATCGCAACTGGCCGTCGACGAGCGGCCAGTCGGCAGCCGGGCGGTCGTAGTACAGCTCCAGCGGGATGCCGTCCGGGTCGCGGAGGTTGACCCCCTCGCCCGGCCCATACTCATGGCAACTGTCGATCGGATAGCTGCAGTCGAGGATCTGCTGCAGTGCTCGTGCCAGCTCCCGGCGACTGGGATACACGAACGCGACGTGAAAGAGACCGGCCTGCCGCGGCGTCGGCGGGGTGATGTCGGTAAACTCGGCCAGGGCCACGTGGTGGTGGTACGGGCCGGCGGAAAGAAAGACGACCTTCCGGGGCGTTGGCTCGGTGCGCATATCCTGGTTGATGGTGAAGCCGAGGACGTCACGGTAAAAGGCCAGGGCGCGCTCCAGGTCGGCAACGCGCAAGTGGACGTGGCCCACGTGCGTCGCGGGATGGATGCGGTAGTCCGTCGTTGGGGCGGCTGTCGGTGGTCCGTTCATGATACCCTCCTGCATGGTAAGCTGCTGCATTGTGACCATGGGTTCCAGCTTATGGCAAAAGCCGGAGCCGATCATGGGTAGAATTACCACCTTTCCCCAGGAACCACACGTATGTTTTTCAGGGGGCACACGTAAAACAAGCGCATGGCCGTACGAACCCAAGCGTTCGTACGGCCATGCGCTTGTTCCCAAGCCTCTCCAGGACGGATCGCCCGGAAGCTAGTTGCTCGCTCTGCTCAACCCGCGCTCGATCACCCAGGCGACGATTTGGGCGCGCGAGGTGAAGCCCAGCCGGGACAGAATGTTGCCGACATGCTTCTCGACCGTGCGCTTGCTCGTCACCAGCGTCCCGGCGATCTCGGCATTGGACTGGCCTTGGGCGACCAAAATGGCCACCTCACGCTCGCGAGCGGTCAGGCCGCCGAATTGCTGCTGGGCCGCCCGGCGCGCCGAAACCGGACGCGTGTGTTGTGGGACCGCGGCTGGGACTCCTGCCGGCGCGGGCAACTCAGGCCCGCTCAACGTATAGTCAGTGGCCTGCGGCGGCGGCATCCCCTGGCCTGTGGCCCACGCCACCGCCCCTGCTTCCGCCGACAGTCCAGCCGCCCCGGCCGCTACATGGGCGTCAACGGTCGTCGGGACTGCCGCGAGCCCGTGGCTAGCGGGGCGGCCCGCCGCGACCAGCGACTCCACCGCCTGCGCCAGCGGCGTGGCCCACCCCGCGGCCAGAGCCGCTGCAAAAACCGCGGCATCCATTGCTCCCTCTGCGGTGGTCCGGGTCGTGCGGCTGTGGGTCGGGTCGGCCGGCGGCACAGGGAGGCCTAGCCGGATACGCAAGCCGCCCGCCACCCCGAGGAGCCAGGCCGCCCGGGCGGGCTGCCCCCGCGTCACGGCCAGCGCGGCCAGCCCTTCCAGATTCCCCGCCAGCAGGCGCTGTTCGCCCAGTTCCCAGCGCCGCGCCAGGCTCTCCTCCAGCAGGGCGGCGGCGCGATCCCCCTCGCCCTCCCCCAGGGCCAGGAACCCCAGGTCCGCCTGGCTCATGGCCAGTAGGCGCGGGTCCGCCAGTTCCCGGCTCAGGTCCAAACTCTCAGCCAGCAGCGCGCGGGCCTGCGCCCAATCCCCCCTATACAGCGCCGTTTCTCCCAGGCAGATCAAGCAGAACAGCGCGTCCCGGCGCGCCCCAAGGGCGCGGAACAGGGCCAGACTCTCGGTCTGGAGCTGCGCGGCGCGGGCGAAATTGCCCGCATCCGCCTCCAGCCCGCCCAGGTTGGTGAGCGTGGTGGCAAAGCGCCACGTCTGATCCGTGGCGCGATAGAGATCCAGGCTCTCCTGAAGGAGGATCCGCGCCCTGGCCAAATCGCCCTGGTCTTGCGCGATGTTGCCCAAATTGTTCAGGGTCGCCGCCGTCTCCAGGATATCGCCCAGGCGGCGATAGATCGCCAGGCTCTGCTCGCCTAGATCCCGGGCGCGGTCCAGGTCGCCCAGATAGTAGACCACGCCGCCCGCCCACCGCAACGCGCCGGCCCACCAGATCGGGTGCAGCGCGTCGGGCCGGGCCGCCCCCAACACGAGGATCTCGTCCAACCAGCGGCGGCCCTCGTGGAAATGGCGGCGTTCGCACCAGAACCGGCCTAATGCGGCCCCCAGTCGCACCGCCGTGGCCGCATCGTCGCTGCTCAGCGCCCAGGCCAGGGCATGGCGGAAATTGTCATGTTCGATCTCGAACTGGTCGAACCAAGCATCCTGCTGCGCGGTGCCCATCGCGGGCGCCGCGGATTCGGCCAGATCCCGGTAATAAGCGGCGTGCACCTGCCGGATCGCCGCCGCTTCGCCCTGCCGGTCGAGTTGGTCGAGAGCGTAGGCGCGAATCGTCTCCAACAACGTAAAGCGCGGGTCCTGGTCTGCGTCTGCCATCCGGCGCACCAGGCTCTTGCGGACGAGTGCCTCCAGGAGGCGCATCGGGGCGGGGGCCGGGTCGCCGAACACCGCGCCGACAGCCGCCGCCGTGAACCCTCCGGCAAACACCCCCAGCCGCCGGAAGAGCCACTGCTGGGCGGGCGTGAGCCGATCATAACTCCACGCGAGCGTCCGGCGCAGCGTCCGCTGGTGCGCCGGCAGGTCGCGCAGCCCCGCATCCAGCAAGGCCAGCCCGTGTTCCAGTTCGGCGCGGAGTTCGGTCAGCGAGAGCGTCGCCAGTTGCGCGGCAGCCAGTTCGAGGGCCAACGGCAAGCCGTCCAACTGGCGGCAAATCGCGACCACGGCAGGGGCCGTAGCCGGCGTCAGCGCGAAGTCGATCTGCACATCTTGCACTCGCTGCACAAACAGAGTCACCGCGTCCGTCGGGACCAGCTGCGCCGGTGCCGCCTCGGCCCCGCGGGGAGGCAGCGTCAGGGGCGGGACGGGCACGATCTTTTCCCCGCGCACACGCAGCGCCTCCCGGCTGGTGACTAAGGCCTTCACGGTGGGCACGGCCAGCAAGAGGGCCACCAGGGCCGGGGCCGCCGCCAGCACCTGCTCAAAGTTATCCAGCAGCAGCAGCAGGCGCCGACCCTGTAGGGCCCCGGCCAGTCCCGCGGCCGCTGGCCGGTCGGCCGCATCGCTGACCTCCAGTGTGCGCGCCACGGCCGCGAGTACCAGGTCGGGATCGGTCACTGCGGCGAGGGGGATCAGGAAGACCCCGTCCGCAAAATCGGCCAGCAGCCGCGCCCCTACCTCAAGGGCGAGGCGGGTCTTGCCGGTGCCCGGCGGGCCGATCAGGGTCAGCAGGCGGACATCGGCGCGCCAGAGCAGGTTCTGGACGCAAGTCAGCGTCCGCGCCTGGCCTACAAACGGCGTGAGCGGCGCGGGCAGGTTGTGGCGCGGCGCGACGGGCCTCCCTGGCTGCGCCGGCGTGGCGAGCGCCGGTGCGCCCACAGCCTGGCCGCGCGCGAGGTGCAAGAAAGCCGGCCGCGCTGCGGGCGGAATAGCGAGGGCCGTCGCCAACAACTCGGCCAGGTGCTTGGACGGCCGCAGCGCGCCGGCCTCGATCTTCCGGATCGTTTCCACCGAGCAGCCGGCTTGCGCGGCCAGTTCCCTCTGGGTCAGGTCGCATGCCCGCCGCTGCTGCCGGACCCAGTGCGGGAAAGAGGTGGGGTTCAGTGGGGGAGCAGGCATCAAAGGTCACCTTACGTATCGCCAAAGCGATGCCAGACTCGGATACTGGTTTTAGTCCCACTTATTATACCGATTTTCCTCGGCTCGTGTGGTCTTAGTATTGGTTGCGTCAGTGTAGTGGATCCCTTTAGTTGGACACCGTTCTCCCCTTTTATGGGAGTACCTAGGGCGGGGCCTGCTGTGAAGGTCGGGCGGGGCTGGGGTTCCATCAGGAATCGGAGCTTGCAAGTGAGCGGGGCAGCCGCAGCGGTGGCGGCGATCGGGTATTTGCAGGAGTACGGGATGGAACCCCGCGGGTACAATAGCGGTAGGGGTCGGTTGGAAACCAGCCCCTACCAGGTGCAATGACGGTGGTTGAGTGCTATTGCCCCTCCGCGCACCCCGGGAAGAACGTGTTGGCGACGATCTTGGCCGTCTGGCCGCGCGTGACGTTGCTGTAGGCGCGAAAGTACGGCCGGCTCTGGACGTCACACGGCTCGCCCGGCCCGCCACAGGTGTAGCCACTGATCGTGCCCTGGGCCGCGATCTGCTCGATCCAGACATAGAAGGGGTGGGGCGGCGGCACGTCGGCGAAGGTTTGCCCGGCCGGTTGCCCGCTGTAGCTCCGCGCGATCGCGACGATCTTGGCAATCTGCCCGCGGGTCACCGCCGCTGCCGGGCGGAAGTAGGGCCGGCGCTGGGCATCACACGGCTCGCCCAGCCCGCCACACATGTAGCCGCTCACGGCCCCGTGCTGCGCGATGCGCTCCACGAAGAGGTAGAACGGATGGGGCGGTGGCACATCGGCAAAGATCTGCGGCGCCGGGGCCTCCGCGTAGCCGGCCGCATTGGACACAATCTTGGCGAGTTGGCCGCGCGTCAGGGGATTAGACGGGCGGAA